>CANQPC010000004.1 GCA_947625625.1 uncultured Bacilli bacterium | reverse complement strand
CTTAATTTTTAGTATTTTTTAATCAAAAAATTCTATTTCTGTTGATAGTTTATTTATTCATGAGTCTGAATAGTTACGTATTTTTCTATAATAAATACCAAAATAGACATCAACAATAACCTGTTGATATCTATTTTTAATATTATCATCCTTTATACATTTTATTTTTACTTAACATTCACTTTATCTAACAATAGTGACACTTATAAGATTAAATTCATATCATCAAAATTAATCAAACTATTATCTATAATCTTTTCGTAGAGGTATTTTCCCAATAAACTATAATTTTTCCAGTTCTTCTCTAAGCACCATATTAGCTACACCCGGATTTACTTTACCAGAAGTTTTTTTCATTAATAACCCCATAATAAACCCAGTTACATTTTTACCATTTTTATAGTCATCAATTACTTTAGGATTTTCATTAAATACTTCATTTATAATTTTTCTAATTTCTTCTTTATCACTAATTTGTGTTCCCATTTCTTTAGCAATTTTCAACGGATTTATCTTTTCCTCTAACGACTTAGTAAGAATATCTTTAACCTGTTTATTTGAAATCTTTCCTTCCGTCATCATCTTAATTACTTCTCCAAAATCCTTTGGTAAAATATCTATATCATTTATATTCATATTGTTCTTATTCAAATATCCAAGTAAGAACCCCACTATCACATTTGAAGCATCTTTAGGAGTAACATTATTACTAATAACCTCTTCAAAATAATCAGATAATCTTTTATCTTTTGTCAGTGTTCCAGCATCAACTTCACTTATGCCATATTGATTAGTATATTTTTTCTTTCGCTCATATTCCAGTACTGGCATACTTTTCTTGACACTATCTACAAAATTATCTGTAAGTTTAATCTCTGGTAAATTAGGTTCTCGGTAATATTTATAATCGATAGCATCAACTTTTCCTCGTAAAAATTTCGTACACTTATTAACTTCGTCGTATCTTCTCGTTTCTTGCTCGATTACTCCGCCATTTTCCAGTATCTCTGTCTGCCTTTTAATCTCAACCTCGATTGCTTCCTTAACAGTCGTAAATGAATTAATATTTTTCATTTCTACTCTCGTTCCAAGCTCCTTGTCTTCCGGCTTCTTCAACGATACGTTGACATCTACTCTAATTTGTCCCATATCCGCTCTTGCATCTGATACATCTAAATACAAAAATATATTTCTTAACGCTTCCAAATATAAAATAGCCTCTCTAGAAGAATTAATACAAGGCTCCGTAACCGTTTCCAAAAGTGGAACCCCCGCTCTATTATAATCGATTAACGAATAATTAGATAAATGTTCCATATTCGCCGTATCTTCTTCCAAATGCGTATCGTGAATACTTATCTTTTTTTCCACTCCATCGACATTTATCATTACATAACCATTAGTTCCAATAGGATTTCCAAATTGCGTAATCTGATATCCTTTAGGTAAATCAGGATAATAATAATTTTTACGATCAAAAGATAATTTTTCTGGTATTTCACAGTTAAGAGCTAATGCCACCATAAGTGACTTTCTAACAGCTTCCTTATTTACTACTGGAAGAATGCCAGGATATCCAATATCGATAACAGTTAGATTAGTATTAACTTTCCCTTCACCATTTTTAGCAGCACTAAAATTTTTACTATTACTCTTAAGTTCGCAGTGAACCTCAAGCCCAATTACAGGTATATATTTACTCATTATTCTTCACCTGTCCTTTATAACCTAATACCTCTTCTAATTTATTCGCCAAATTAAGTACCAAGTAGTCTTCCTTTGCTCTTCCCGTAATATTAACTCCAACCGGCATATCTTTCACAAATCCCGATGGAATAGTTATACTAGGAAAACCACCAAAATTAGCAATGCAAAGATGATTCCCAAGAATCAAATATTCATCTGATAACTTATCGCTAGCTTCATCAAATAGAGGAGCAACTTTTTCAGTAGCGGGCATAATAAGACCGTCGTACTCTTTAAATAATTCGTTCATTCTATTCACAATCAATCTTCTAGCTCTCGAAGCATTTAAAAATAATTTTTCCTGATTCTCTTTTTGAAGAACATAACTTCCTATTACAAATCTTCTCTTAATAAGTTCGGAAAATCCTTCCGTTCTCGTCTTCATCATAATATCGTTGACATTTTTACCATCTATTCTACTGCCAAAAGGAATGCCCGTTAGATTAGAGTTATTCGAAGTAGCTTCCGCACAAGAAATAACATTATAAGAAGGATATATAGCTTCGAGTAATTCTTTTCCAAAATTAACTTCTTCAATTTCCACCCCAAGTTTTTTCATTTTTTCAATTGTCAAATAAAAATTATCGATTATTTCTTTTAATTCATCATTACTAGTTTCTATTTCCAAAGCATCTTTTATATAAAATAACTTTCTTCCCTTTATATTATCATCTAAATGCTCTATATATTTAATATCTTCATCTGGTAAGCTTGTCATATCTTTATCGTCATGTCCTTTAACTATATCTATAACATAGCTTACATCTTTGACACTTCTTGCCATTACCCCTAAATGATCCAAACTAGATGCAAAAGCAAAAAGACCATATCGAGAAATCCTTCCATAAGTAGGCTTATACCCGACTATACCACCGTAAGCAGCGGGTTTTCTAATCGAATCACCAGTATCACTACCAATTGCAAAGGGAACTATTCCAAGAGCTACCGAAGAGGCACTACCAGCACTACTTCCTCCCATCATTCTCTCCTTATTCCATGGATTTTTAACGACGCCAGTATGTCCTGTCGTTCCAGTACCTCCCATTGCTAATTCATCTAGTACTGTCTTACCCATAAGTACCGCTCCTGCTTCCTTAAGCTTTTTATAAATAGTAGCATCATATAAAGGTATATAATCTTTTAATATATTAGATGAAGCAGTTGTAAGTATTCCTTTTGTCGATATATTATCTTTTAAAGCATAGGGAATCCCACTTAGTATAGTATCTACTTTTACTTCTTCCTTTTTATCTAAAATCGTTACAAAAGAATTATATTCATCTTGATATTTATGGGCCTTCCTTACAGCCTCATCAAATAAATCCTGACTAGTAATTTTCCCACTATCTAGTTCTTTTCTAATATCATCAATTAATCTATCAGTCATTATTCCACCACCTTTGGAAGTTTAACTTGCCTATCTTCAAAATCTTTTACATTAACTTCCATATCTTCGAAAGTAATCTCATTTTCTTCCTTATCTTCCCTCATACAAGAATCATCAAGTTCCAAATCAAACGGATATGTCATCGGACTTACCTTTTCAATACCTTTAATTTTTCCAATTAATTCCATCTGCTTTAATGTTATATCAAATTCTTTAAGCAATGTTTCATATTCACTATCATTCATTTCAAACATAAGTTTTTTTGCTAACATTTCCAAATATTCTTTTGTCATAATAATCTCCTTCTAAAACACTATTATTATATCATGAGTTTTTTAAAAGTAAAATATCTTTTCCAAAAAGAAAATAAAGTTAATAATTATATCATTTTTGGTAATAATATTAGCAGACTATTACAAATAACAAATAATTTATTATAATAAAAATTGCCTAGGAGGTAGTATTATGAAATTAGGCGAAAAGATAAAACTCTTAAGAAAAGACAAAAAAATATCTCAAGAAGAATTATCTAACATGCTAAAAATAAATCGTAATTATTTATCTAGAATTGAAACTGGTAAATCAGAGCCTACTTCATCTATTCTAAAAAATATTGCCATAATATTTAATATTGATTTAAATTCACTTCTCGATGTCGATGAAGGAAGTATTGAAACTACCGAAAAAATGAAATACATTATCGAAAATTGTAAATATTTACACGATAAAGATTTAGACTTTATTGTTAGAATAATTTCTATCATGCGTGAAGAATATGTTAAAATAAATACTAAAATTGAATGATATTTATCATTCTTTTTTTGTATAATTTAATATGAATATAGATAAAGAAAAATTATTAAAACAAGTAAACATCGATATTATTTTTTTCTTTTTAACTGTCATTGAAAGTATGATATCCTTTTATATAATTACCGAAAAGAAAAAAAGTATCTTAAAAATTAAAAGTATTAGTAACCGTAGTGCCAATAAGCTCTATGAATTCAATCGAAATTTAGGCTTTATCATCAGTGTATATTTTTTTATAAATGCCTATCAAAGTTATGAAGAAGCTGAAACTGAAGAAGAAAAAAATCAAGAAGGATTACTTCTCGTAGCCACATTCTTTATCTTAATTGGAAGTGCCTTTTATCTTCCTCTCGGTAATAGTAATTTAATTATTGAAAATTAGTATAAAACCAAGTAATTAAGTAATACTATAACTGGAAAGGATGATTAATAATGTTACCAAAATATTATCTAAATGATTATTTTACTTTGATTGATTCTCCATTTTTAAAAGAACGTGAATACATGAAAACGGACATACGCGAATATCAAAATAAATATATTATCGAAATTGATTTACCAGGATTAAAAAAAGAAGACATAACTATTAACTATGAAAACGGTTATCTAACCATCAAAGCTATCAAAAATACCGAACTAAAAACAGAAGTATACGTAAGAAGAGAAAGATTTTACGGTGAAATAAAAAGAAGTTTCTATATAGGAGAAAAGAAAGAGTCCGATATCAAAGCCAGCTATGAAAATGGCATTTTAACAATTTCTTTTCCAAAAGAAGAAATACCAAGAAAAGGAGCTCCAAACATTGCAATAAAATAATGTTTGGTTTTTTTCTAAATAAAATAACTATCAAAATAAAAAACTTTAAATATTTTTAATTAGATGATATAATTAACTTGAGGTGAAAAATGAATACCATTAATGACTGGCAAGATTATGAATGTATAAAGACCGGTGATGGAGAAAAATTAGAACGTTGGGGAAACATTATTTTAAATAGACCGGATCCACAAATAATTTGGAACAAAAAAGACACTTGGAAAAATTATGATGGCTATTATCATCGAAGCCCAAATGGTGGAGGCTATTGGGAATTTAAAAAAAAATTACCCGAATATTGGACAGTTAAATATCATGATTTAACATTCAAAGTATCTCCGACTAATTTTAAACATACCGGCATCTTTCCAGAACAATCTTCTAATTGGAATTTCATTGAAAAAAAAGTCCGAGAATATATGCAAAATCACAAAGAAATGCGTATTTTAAATCTCTTTGCTTATACCGGTTGTGCTACCATGGTAGCCTCTAATGCTGGAGCAACCGAAGTCGTTCACGTCGACGCCTCTAAAAGCATTAATGAATGGGCCAAAGAAAATATGAAGCTTTGTCACCTGGAAAACAAAACAATAAGATTTATTACTGATGATGTTCTCAAATTTATTGAAAGAGAAAAACGAAGAGGAAGAACTTATCATGGAATTATTATGGATCCCCCTAGCTATGGAAGAGGCCCAAACAAAGAAATATGGAAATTTGAAAATGATTTCAAAACATTACTGTTAAAAGTAAAAGACATATTAGATGAAGATTTCTCATTTCTTTTAGTAAGTAGTTATACTACTGGTATAAGTCATCTTTCACTTGAAAACATTCTCAAATTGAATTTTACAGGAAAAAATATCGAAACCGGAGAAAATATTCTCCCAATTACCGAAGATAATCTAATATTACCATGTGGTATCTATGGAAGAGTTACCCAAAATTAATATTATCTACGAAGACAACCATTTATTAGTCGTAGAAAAGCCCGCTAATATTCCTGTTCAAGAAGATTCAAGTAAAGATATCGATATGCTTACCATTCTCAAAAAATATCGTAAGATAAAAGAAAATAAAAAAGGAGAAGCATATATTGGCTTAGTACATCGACTCGATAGACCAGTATCAGGTATAATGGTATTTGCCAAAACGTCAAAAGCCGCATCACGTTTAAGTGAATTTATAAGACAAAACAAATTTCATAAAACATATCTAGCCGTTGTAAACAAAGTTCCTTCTCATAGAGGCACATTAGAAGATTACTTAACTAAAGATAATAAAACTAATACTAGTTACGTGACGACTAGTGATAAAGGAAAATATTCTAAATTAGAATATGAAGTGATAGATTCAAAAAATAATATGTCCTTAGTCAAAATAAATCTACTTACTGGTCGTTCTCATCAAATAAGAGTGCAGTTTTCCAGTAGAGGATTCCCTCTCGTAGGAGATTCCAAATACGGACTAAATCCCAATAACATAAATATTGCTCTCTTCTCAAAAAGCATATCATTTCCCCACCCCATTACCAAAGAAGAATTAACGTTTACTCTAGATACACCAAATACATACCCTTTCAATATTTTTAAACAATAAGGAGGTAAAAATGAAAAGTATTGAATTAAATTATTTACTCATTTTGATAGCATTTATTATAACACTAATTTCTCAAATTATCATATCATCATCATATAGTAAATACAAAAAGAAATTAAATAGTAAAGACTTAACTGGCTTTGATGTCGCAAGAACAATACTTGATAAAAACCATCTCGATGACATCATGATCCTCGAAACTAGAGGAAATTTAACAGATCACTACGATCCCAAAAGAAAAGTTGTCAAGTTATCGACAGACATATATCACGGTTCCTCTATTGCTTCACTCGCAGTAGCGGCTCATGAATGCGGCCATGCTATTCAAGATAAAGTCAACTATAAACCATTAAAAATAAGAAGCAGCATTGTACCATTTGTAAACATTTTCACTAGAATTGGTTATATATCTATCTTATTAGGAGTTATCTTTTCCTACACATTAATTGAAGTTGGAATAATACTTTTATTCGCAATGTTAGCTTTCCAATTAATTACCTTACCAGTTGAATTTAATGCATCAAAAAGAGCTCTACAAGAGTTAGAAAAAAACAAACTAGTAACTGATGAAGATAAAACTGGTGCTAAAAAAATTCTTTCAGCAGCGGCCTTCACTTATGTTGCAGCCCTCCTAAGTACATTACTTGAAATACTAAGATACATTTTAATATTCACGAGAAGAGACAATTAAGTCTCTTCTTTTTATTAATTTGACATTCAAAGTAATAATATGATACAATGAAATCGGTGATTTTATGAAAATTAATACCATTGAATTAATCGTATCAGCAGTTCGTGAAAGCCAATACCCAACAGATAACTTAAAAGAATTTCTCCTAGTTGGAAGAAGTAATGTTGGCAAAAGCAGTTTTATCAATAGTATTATAAACAGAAAAAACTTTGCTAGAACATCGGCAACTCCAGGTAAAACTCAAACATTAAATTTTTATAAAATAAATAACGAATTCTACCTTGTCGATGCACCTGGATACGGTTTTGCTAAAGTTAGAGCTTCTCTAAAGCAGAAGTTCGGATTAATTATGGAAAACTATTTAAAATCTCGAAGTAATCTAGAAAAAGTATTTCTCTTGATAGATTTTCGAAGAAAGCCAACCGAAGATGACATCATGATGTATAACTATCTCAAATACTATAACATTCCCGTAACAATAATCTGCACTAAAATAGACAAAGTATCTAAAAACAACCACGAAAAAAATAAAAACATTATAAAAAGAGAATTAAATATAAATGATGACAGCATAATTCTTTTCTCTTCAATTACCAAAGCAGGAAGAGAAGAAACATATAATGAAATAGGAAAATACTTAAATTAAAGTTTCCTTTTTTTTATTGATACATAAATTACTTATGGAAGTGACTTATGATAATTGAGAGAAAGGAAGACAATGACTATTTAATTAAATTATTAGGTACTAAAATAGATGTTTATAATAAAGAAGAATTAGCTAAAATAACAGAAAAAGTTTACAAAGCTATTACCAAAAATAACAAATTAAATAATTTAATAATATTAGATTTTTATATAGATAATTACTATGGCACAATTATAAAACTTGAAAGCTGTAAAAACTTTTTAAATTTTAATGATGAAGTCGAAGTAAAAATAACCATTCATACTGATACACCATTTTTATATAAGATGGATTATTTTGATATCAAAAATAATAATCTCGGTAATCAAAATATTTATTACTATCAAGATAACTTTTATTTAGAAATTAAAAATCATATCAGTAAGAAAAAATATCTAAATATTTTAGAATTATCTAATTTAACATATGATGACCCATATCAAATAATAAATAATGGAATAAAAATTAAACTATAGTAATTTTCTTTTTTTTTTGCTATAATACTAACGAAGAGGTGACAAATTATGAAAATACCTACTGTAGCAATCGTCGGTAGACCAAATGTTGGAAAATCTACTGTCTTTAATAAATTAGTTGGCAAAAAAATTTCAATTATCGAAGATACTCCCGGTGTAACACGTGACAGAATTTATGGAACAGTATCTTACAATAATTATAAATTTCATCTCATTGACACTGGTGGAATTGATGTTTCAAATGAAGACTTTAATAGTGAAATTATCGTTCAAGCAAATATAGCTATTGATGAAGCAGACATTATTATCTTCATCGTAGATGGATTAACCGAACTAAATCAAAATGACTATTTGATTAGAGATATTCTCATGAAATCAGGAAAAAGAACTATTCTTGCAGTCAATAAATTAGATAACATAAAAAGAGAAGAAAACTTATACAATTTTTATGAATTAGGATTTGAAGAAATATTACCCATAAGTGGAGAACATTCACTAGGATTGTCAGAATTATTAGATACTATCGTAAAAGACTTTCCAAAAGTTCAAGAAGAGGAAACGCAAAGTGACGAAATAAAATTTTGCCTAATTGGTAGACCAAATGTCGGTAAAAGCAGTCTTGTAAATGCTATTCTCGATGAAGAAAAAGTTATCGTATCTCCTATTGCAGGAACTACTCGTGATGCTATTGATACAAGTTTCACATATAATAAAAAGAAATATACCGCTATTGATACAGCGGGTATCCGAAAAAGTGGAAAAATTTACGAAAAAATCGAAAAGTATTCCGTATTAAGATCGATAAAAGCTATCGAACGAAGTGATGTCTGTTTACTTATCATAAATGCTGAAGAAGGAATCATCGAACATGATAAGCATATTGCCAGCTATGCTATCGAAGAAGGAAAGCCTATTATTATTGTCGTAAACAAATGGGACACAGTCAAAGATAAAAATGACATTAGTTCCTTTACAAAACTTATAAGAGCAGAATTCAAGTTTTTATCTTATGCCCCTATAACATTCGTTTCTGCTCTCACTAAAAAAAGAATATTTACTATCATGCCTGAAATAGACAAAGTATATGAAAATTCTCGCAAAGAAATCAAGACAAATATCTTAAATGATGTTATTAGAGATGCTGTTATGCTAAAAGCTCCTCCTTCATATAAAGGAAAAAGGTTAAAAATAACTTTTGTTACTCAAACCGGAACTACACCACCAAAATTTACTTTTTTTGTCAATAGTGATAAATTAATCCACTTTTCATATAATAGATATCTCGAAAATAAAATTCGTGAAAACTTTGATTTCGAAGGAACACCAATTATTTTAGAATATCGAAATAAACATGATTAATGAACCAATAAACCTTCTTAACATATATTATGTTAGGAGGTTTTTTTATGAATTTTTCTGATAATTTTTTCAAAAAAGTTGAAAATAAAACTAAAGTCGATAAAAACACTATTCTCTCTCTAGCGGCTAAATTACAGGCAGGCAACATGAAAGATGAAGCCACTTTAAAAGAAGTAATTAGTGATCTTTCTAAAATGACAGGAAGGGAAGTATCTAAAGAAAAGGAACAAAAAATAATTGATACTATTATGAATGATAACGTTCCAAAAAATTTAGATAAATTTTTATAATTATGGAAAATATAACAATTGGAATAGTGGCTCGTGATGAAATAATTGGAACTACAAAAGTTCAAGTTGTAACTAAAAATAATCTCAAATACCTTCACAACAAGTGTAACTATATAAGTATTTTAAACTATGATAACTCCCCTATTGACACTAAAATTCTAAACAAATGTGACGGAATAATTATACAGGGTGGAAAAGATATTTACCCATATCATTTTCAAATTTTAGATTACGCTATTAAAAATAATATTCCCCTTTTAGGAATATGTATGGGTCATCAGATAATAGGACTATATAGCATTAATAGTCAAAATGATAAAGATCTTATCAAAGTAAATAATCACTATTTAAAAGATTCCTTACATAAAATAAAAACTACTAAAAATAGCATTATGAACTATATTTTTGGTGATGAAATAGAAGTAAACTCCAGACACTATGAAGCTTTAAAAGAAGTAAAAGAACCATTTAAAGTAACAGCACTATCTGAAGACAATATTATTGAAGCAATTGAATATACTGATAACAATCATTTCATAATGGGAGTTCAATTTCATCCAGAAGATTTAGATACCACAGAAAATTTATATAATTACTTCATCAAAGAAGTATTCAAAAGAAAGAACTAACTTTCTTTTTTTATAAACTATTTTTTTCATATTCTCAATTATTTAACATAATATTTAGTGAGAAAAAGAAAAGAGGTAAATTATGGAAAAAATAGAAGTTATCAAAAACATTGGAAAAAGATCAGGCGGAGACATATATTTAGGTGTTGTTGGAGCAGTTCGAACAGGGAAATCAACTTTTATAAGAAAGTTTATGGAAAGTATCGTTATTCCTAACATCGAAGATGAATATGAAAAAAAGCGATGTCTTGATGAACTACCTCAAGCAGCAGCGGGCAAAACTATTATGACTACTGAACCAAAATTTGTTCCAGCTACCGCTACTAAAATCCATATCGAAGACTTTTCTGCTAACGTTCGAATGATTGACTGTGTCGGATATGTTATCGATGGAGCAAAAGGATATGAAGATGAAAATGGACCAAGATTAGTCATGACCCCATGGTATCAAGAACCAATTCCCTTTGTAGAAGCCGCCGAAATAGGAACAGAAAAAGTAATCAAAGACCATTCGACAATAGGCATTGTAGTAACAACTGATGGTTCAATTGGTGAACTTCCGAGAAGTGAATACGTCGAAGCCGAAAAAACAGTCATTGAAGAATTATCTAAAGTCGGAAAGCCATACATTGTCTTACTAAATTCAACTCATCCAATGCTACCAGAAACTGAAAATTTAGCAGAAAAATTAAAAGAAGAATATCAAGTACCAGTTATTCCCATAAGTGTCGAAGCAATGCAAGAAAGAGACATGTATAACATATTAAAAGAAGCACTTTACGAATTCCCTATCGAACAAATTAAAGTAAATATGCCCGAATGGATTGCTATCTTAAATCCAGATCATTATTTAAAGAAAGAATACATAAATAAAATTAGAGAAGAAGTTGTCGAAGTAAATAAGCTAAAGGACATCGATAAAATAAATAAACACTTTACAGAATCAGAATATATTGCCAAATCATATATATCTGAAGTTGATCCAGGAACAGGAGAAGTAACAATTAATCTTGAAGCCCCTCCCGGATTATACAGCCAAATTCTAAATGACATTATTGGTGTATCAGTAGGAACTAAGGCCGATCTCCTATCACTTTTCCAAGAATTAAATACGGCAAGGAAAGAATATAATCAAGTCAAATCAGCTTTAAAAATGGTTAAACAAACAGGATACGGAATAGCTTCTCCTACACTGGAAGATATGAAATTAGATCCACCAGAAATAATCAAGCAAGGATCACGTTATGGAATAAAATTAAAGGCCAAAGCTTCATCAATCCACATGATAAAAGTTGATGTCGAAAGCACTTTTGAACCTATTATCGGTAGTGAACTACAAAGTAAAGAACTAATAGATTACCTAACCAAAAATGACAATGGTACAGATATATGGAAAAGTGAAATATTTGGAAGAAGTTTAGATGTTATCGTCCAAGAAGGAATCCAAGCCAAATTATCAATGATGCCAGATAATGTTAGATTCAAATTATGTCAAACTTTAACTAAAATAATCAATAAAGGTTCTTCAAATATGATTGCAATAGTATTATAAAAAAAAGGCTCTAAACAGAGGCCTTTTCTTCTACCTTACTGACAATTTTATTATTTCTAATTCTTTCGTTAACCGCAGCAGTAGCAAGTGAATAAAGAAGAGAACATAATGGAGTAGCAATAAGCATACCAAGTATTCCTGCTAAACTAGCACCAATCGTTACTGATAGTAAAACCCACATGCCTGGAAGTCCAATTGACTTTCCAACTACTTTAGGATAAATCAAATTAGTTTCTATTTGCTGCCAAATAATAATAAATATAATAAATACTATTGCCTTAACAGGACTAACCATACATATCAAGAAAGCACCAAGTCCAGTACCAATAAAAGAACCAAATATCGGAATCAATGCTGTAAATCCGAGTAATACTGCTACTGTAGAAGCATAAGGTATTCTAAGTATCAACATTCCAATAAAACAAAAACTACCAAAAATTACAGCTTCTAAACATTGTCCCGTAACAAAATTAGAAAAGGTTTTATTAGCCATTGACATTATATTCGATATCTTTTTTGAAGTCCTAGGTTTTAAATAAGCATCCATAAGCTTATTAAACTGTCTTAACAAAGTTTCTTTTTGAGCAATAATATATATCGCAAAAACTATTCCTATAACAGCTTTACTTATAATTTCAAATACTGAAGCAGCAACTTCCGTCGTAACAGTAATAACATCTTTAGAATTATCTTTAATATAGTCAGTAATAATCTTATCAAAATCATCTAAATAATCAGTAACTTTATCTATCGTTTCCTCTTCAGCATCAAATTTATTTAAAATATTTACAACATCATCCTTATATCCAGGTAAAGTATCTGTAAAGAGAACTACCGAATTACGAAGCTGAGGAATAAGTAAATTAATTATAAAAGTAAGCATCACTAATACTAATACAAAACTACTTGTAATACTTATTGGTCTCTTAATTTTATTCCACACTTTGCCAGGTTTTACTTTTCCAAATATTTTATTTTCGATAAAATTAATTAAAATATTTAAAACAAAAGCCAATATTACACCGAATATAAAAGGTGACAATATACTAAATATTTTTCCAAGCAATGAAAGTATTTTATCAAAATTAACTAAAGCAAAGATAATTAAAGCAATATAAGTTATGATAATTACAATATCTTTTCTTGTTTTAAATTTCATATAACTATTACCTCCTTAAATTTCGACTTTATTATAACATATTAAAAAAAAACTTACAATAATATTATCTTCATTAGACACAAAGTTATACAGTAAGTTAATTTTCAAAATAATTTGACATAATTTTATGAAAAAGCTTGATTTTATTATGATTATATGTTATCTTTAAGTAGTAAGCATAATGCGTATGCTTAAGATAAAGAAAACGGAGGTAATAAAAATGACAAAAGCTGAATTAGTAGAATTCGTTGCTGAAAAAGCAGACTTAACAAAGGCTGATGCTGGAAGAGCATTAGAAGCTGTAATGGAAGGAATAACTAAAGGATTAAAAGATTCTGGAAAAGTTACATTAGTAGGATTTGGAACTTTCACTGCTAAGAAAAGAGAAGCTAGAACTGGAAGAAATCCTCAAACTGGTGAAACAGTTAAGATTCCTGCAAGAGTAGCTCCAGGTTTCAAAGCTGGTAACAAATTAAAAGATGCTTTAAACTAATAAAACTTTTGATAAATATAAAAGAGACTTCAAACTGAAGTCTTTTTTATTTTATAAAATTTACTTAATATCTCTACTCATAGTTTCCACTTTACCAAGTATCATGTTATCAGAGAAAACACCCGCTACAATCGTTTGATATTTAGGATTCATAGCTTGAAGAATGACGACCTTCTGACTCTTATAAATCCTTCTTACTGACAAAACATTTCCCTTTACTGCCAGTACAACATCATCACCATTATTATAGACATCTTTTTTTCTAAAATAAATTCTATCTCCTTTTAAATATACAGGTGCCATCGAATCATCTAGAAGCCTAATCGACAATTCACACTGCTTTGTTATCGGTTCATAGGAGGCATTTCGATAAGTATTAATTATCTTCTCCCCTCTAGCAGTAATATTTTTTGTCCCACTCATTGTACTAATATAATTTTTAATCATCTTTTTTTCAAACAATTCCTTTTCTTCTCTAGTCATTGGAATTTCACTGAAAACATCCGAACTTATGTTAAAAATACTAGCAATATCAAAAAATATTTCATATGGAATATTAAGACTACCCGTTTCATATTTATGTAATGTTTGCCTATTCTTTTTATAATTTAATGCTCTAGCCAAATCTTCTAATGAATAATTGTATTTTTCTCGATATTCCTTTAATATTCCACATACAAAAGGCTTTAAATCATCACTAACTAATTCTTGCTTTCTAGCTCTCATAACAACACCACCCTACTTATCAGCTATTTTAACAATCATATAGACAGGTATTAAACCAATAACACCAATAATTACTTTAATTAGATATCTAACTACTATCATTCCAAATATTTGAAGTAAATCAAACGAAAAACTATAAGAAATAATTACAAATATTATACTTTCAACAAATTGAATAATAAGAATAGAACCAATATTACTAAAGATAAGCTTATTATGACTCTTTCTAAAATAATAATATAAGTATCCATTATACCAAAGCATAAAAGAAATAGCTATAAATCCACCAATATAAATTCTTAAAACATCTAAATTATATCCAAACAAACTATTAAAAGCTACGTTACCAACCAAATTATATTCACTAGGAGAAATAACACCTATTAGATTAATAATAATAAATGCTCCGACATATCCCCAAGAAAAATACTTAATTATTTTCCCTATTTCATCCTCTCCAAATCTTTGAATAATAATATTACTACATATAAATATTCCAACAACTATAGGAATACCCATATTAATTTGAAAAGACATCACTGTAATTAGCTTATACATAATTATACTAAGTATTGAAGCCATAAACAAAATATACTGAAATAAGCCCTCTTTTTTAGATAATTTATAGAATATTACCAATAATAAATACACTAAAAGTATCTCTATTATCATATATACATAATTCATTTTTTCACCTTCTTCACATTGAGAAGTCGCATTGTAAGTATAATAAATATTACCATAATTATTGTCTTAACTAAATAATTATCTAAGGCAATTAGCAAAGCTTTATCAAAATGAATTAAAAATGCATAATTAAAATAATCAAAAATAAATACATCTATAAACATTATTCCAATAATTGTAAAAATCATCTTAAGAAGTTTATACCTTTTTTCAAGTTTCAATTCTTCAAAACAATATTTACTAATACAGAGAGTTATAAAAAGCGATAAAGGATAAAAAATAATTGCCGGTATATTATTAAAGACCAAATCTTGATAATAATTAGAAATAGCATCATCAACTATAGGCAATGTAACAGAAGAAAATATCATAAAAATAATTGAACCTATCGTACTAATCATTATCAAAGTAATTAGTTTCTTCACTTCCTTGCTAGCATATTTATTTATAAAGTAATATAATATTGCTATTAAAGAGGAACTAAAAATAATACTACAATTAATATTTAATCCAAATAATTTTATAATTTTAAAAGACAACAAAAACGAAATAACTGAATAAATAATGGCCGCCAAATAAAATTCTTCTTTTCCAAAATATTTATGAATTAAATATAAAATGCCCATACAAATTATTGAAATTAATAGAAAAATAAGTAAATTCACAAGCTACCACCTCTTATTCCATATTCATTATAACACATTTTTTTAATATACAAAAGACATATTTTCAATTTATATTAAATTTACAAAAAAAGAAGAGATTATCTCTCCTCTATCATATCATAAAATGCTTCGAGCCTCGTATCAATTCCCACTTCGTTATCTTCAGCATCAAAACTAAGTTCCATAAGTGGAATCCCATACTCGTTAGAAATCCTTTTCATTATATTAATAGCATTTATTTCAGGTATACAACCAAAACTCTTCATATGAATAATACCATCATATTTTTCTTTAGCAGCTTTAAGACTATTAAATACACTGAGAGAAGCATCTGCTCCTAAATTATATTTTATATAATTCTTACTCTTTTTTATCATTCTTCTAAGTCTGAGTTTTTTCCCTATAAGTAAATAAGTAAGATCAGTTTCTCTATACACTTCAACACCCATTTTAATTAATTTTCTTTCCGTATTATAAGAAGTATTAAAATCAATTAGCGAATATAATTCCCCAACTAACATTACTCTAAGATGATTATCATCTTTTCTAATTAAAATACTCTTAAATTTTTTCTTATACTTAAAATAATTTCTAATAATTTTTCCAAGACCATCTCTTTTATAAAAACTACTTAAATATTCCACTTCTAACTTTTCAAACTCTCCCTTATTTACCTCAAATCCCATATTTTTTCTAATATATCTTTCTATTTTATCAATATAAAAAATCATAAATAAAGAATTAATTAAATAGTAACCGCACTTAAATATATTTGTTTTAGGATTTATCTTTTTACAAAACTTATACCCTTTTTTTAGTGAAATATGATTATCGACAATTAAATTATAAAATTCAAAATCATAACCCAAATCATGAAGAATTTTCTCTTGAAGTTCAGCATAATAACCATATCGACAGCCCCCACCGCCTTGAATAAGAACATTAGCCCCTTTATTAAGTGCTTCAATATAATTACCTAAGTTATACTTAAAAGGAACACATACAAAATCAGGTGAATACTTACTTCCAAGTTCAATTGTCTTTTTTGTTGTAGCGGGAGGAACTATAACATTACATTTTAAAGCATTTGAAAGAAAGTAATCAAAGACAACTGAATAATTACCCAAATGTGGAAAAGAAACTATTCTATTCATTTTCTCTCCTTGCCTTTATAATATCAATAAAACTTTCTAATCTAGTATGAAGACCAGCTAAAGCATTTGTCTCGTCCAAAATAATATTAATTGAGGGAATGTTATTTATCTTTCTAATGGCAAGCTCATTGACAAGTGAATCTATACCACAAGGAAATGAAGACAAAAAAATAATTCCATCAATAGCCTCTTTATAATAAAAGACACTTCCAATATTTTCTTTAGCATAAAGCCAATACAATGTCTTTGAAAAATCACTACTATAAGAAATAGCTTCTTTGCGGCTTAATCTATCTGAATATAAAATTTGTACTTCCATTTCTTTTAGATAATTAACGATATCTTTTCCCAAATATTCATCATATATAACATACGGATGGGCTACAATTAAAATTTTTAATTTATTACTTTTAAGAACATTAATTTGCTCGTTAATCAGAGAAATACGATGTCTTTTTTCCTTCCTCTTACTACTAAAATAAGCCCATATCACTCTGACAATATTTTTATTAATTTTTAAACCCAACTTTACCATTTCCAAAAAATCAAAATGACCCTTCAAATAATCAATATTGTAGCTTAAAATCTTAACTTCCGGATACATATTAGAAACATTATCTAAAAGACCATAAAATTTCATACAGACTCTCTTTTTTCTTCCATAATTACTAACTCTAGGTATCAAAATATAATCACATTTATCGACCAAGTAACTAATATGTCCTAAATAAATCTTTGAAGGAAGACAAGATTCATCTACCGAATATTTTTTCCCTCTTTCAATAATATCTCTATTAGTAATTGGGCTTAATACGACATTTGCCCCTATTTCCTCAAAAAAACTCTTCCAAAATATATTTCTTCGGTAATATAGTAAAGCTCTAGGTATTCCAATTCTTACTTTTCTTTTCATAAGAGGCCTCCACAAAATCATATGCCTCAAAAAGCTTTTTATGTTAATAAAATAAAAAGAACTAGTTTTCTTCTAGTTCATCATCATCAACTATTGTCAAATCACCATAGTCGTCATCTGTTAAATCATCATCAGTTATATCAGTTTCATAACTATCATCTTCATAGTTATCTTCTTCACTTAAATCATCTGAAGAAGTCATATCATCATCTTCTTCACTAGTATCAGATTCTTCATATATATCATCAATATCAATTTTAACCGAATGATTTGCTTTTAAATCCCAATTCCCATCATTAAGAAGAATAAAATCCTTCGAAGTTGTCAAAGATTCAAAGAAATCTCCAATTTTTTCTTGATATTCATCTTCACTTAAATCCAATAACTTACATACCTCTTTAAATAAGTCAGCAGTATTCATTGTTTTCTTATTTTCAGCTAAATACATTTCCGCTATTTTAGCATAAGAAAGTAATTCTAAATTTTCTTTACTCATTTTACTAAGCATATTAATTCCTCCTACATTTCCTCTCTAAGTATAATTCCAATCATATCTGAAGCATTATTCATAACTATTTTTATAGCCTTTAGTAATGCTATTCTCTCTTTCGTACTTACATCATCATCAGTAACTATTTTTTCAGCAGAATAGTAACTGTGAAACAAACTAGCAAGTTCGTATAAATAATTAGCTATAAGATGAGGAAGTCCTTTCGTAGCGGCTCCTACTATTATATCTTCAAACTCTACTAATTTCTTCATGATAATATATGCATGTTCACTAAAAGTAGTACTAAACTTATCGACCATTTCATACTGATTTTTTCTAATTATTGATGATATTCTAGCATTGGCATATTCAATATAATACACAGGATTTTCATTGCTGTTCTTAACCGCCAAATCCAAGTCGAAATCCATCTGTGTATCTAAACTTTTTGAAGCAAAAAAATACCTCGAAGCATTGACACCAACTTCCGAAATAAGCTCGTTTAGAGTAATTGTCTTCCCTGTTCTCTTACTGAGCTTAATCTCTTCACCATTACGAAGAAGTCTTACCATTTGAAGAATTCTAATATCTAATTTTGATGAATCAAATCCCAAAATATCGAGGGAAGATTTAAGCCTATTAATATATCCATGATGATCTGATCCAAAGACATCTATTAATAGATCATATTTTCTCTCTAGTTTATCTCCATGATAAGCAATATCAGGTAATAAATAAGTATAATTACCATCACTCTTTATGAGTACTCTATCTTTTTCATCATATAAATCAGTTGTTCTAAGCCATAGAGCTCCATCATTAATATAACATTTTCCACTCCTCTGAAGCTTCGTAAGAGTAGTATCGATAAGCCCCCTATCATATAGTGACTGTTCACTAGTAAATACATCAAAATTAACTCTAAATTTATCTAGGTCTTTCTTTATTCCATCAAGTAGAATATCTAGTCCTTCTTTTTTAAAGAATTCAACATCTTCATCTAATTTACTATCACCATACATTTTGTAAAGACTATCTGCTATTGGAATAAGTTCATTACCATGATATCCATTATCTGGAATAGCAAAATCTTTTCCACATCTTTCCTTATATCTTTCTTTTATCGATATTCCAAGGTTATACATCTGATTTCCAGCATCATTAATATAATATTCTCTAGTTACATCATATCCGGCAAAACTCATAATTCTCGATAAATTATCACCATAGACTGCACCCCTACCATGTCCGATATGTAAAGTACCGGTAGGATTAGCACTGACATATTCAATATTAACTCTTTTTCCTTTACCATAAGAATTCTTACCATAATTCTTACCTTCATTTATGATAGTAATAATACTATCAGTTAGGAATTTCTTAGATAAATAAATATTTATAAATCCAGGATTTGCTATTTCAACTTTTTCTATCATCTCATCATTTATCTTCTCTTTAATATCATTAGCAATTTCCATTGGACTTTTTTTCAATTTACCAGCAAGTAAAAAAGCAATATTCGAAGAATAATCACCATTTTTTTTATCTTTAGGAATGTCGATAACTATCTTTTCATCAGAAATAACTTCTGGTAAAGACATTCTTATAATACTCTCTAGTTTTGTTTTTATACTCATAATATTTCACTCACTTCTATATAAAATTCATATTGCATGTCAGTTTCATCTATTTTATATTTAATCATAACACTATTATCTTTAACACTTACTTTTAATGTAGTAACATCAATATCAAAACTATAATTATTATCTTTTAATAAATAGTTACTATAACTCTTTTCTTCATTAAAAATAAAAGTATTTATAAAGTCTATTCCTTCTCTAATTAGTATTACTTCTTTATTATTAAATTTAATTGTATTTTTAATATTATCATTATTATATGTAATTTTATTTTTATTTTTTATTCCTTTTTCATCAAAGTTACTAACTTCTGAAGAAGAAATATTCCTTAGGTGTCCTTTAACTTTAACTCTTATATAAATCACTTCCAAACATTTCACATGAAATCATAACATATCTTATAAAAAATTACAACATATTTTAAACATTTTTTTACATAATAATAAATGTCATATATAAATACTTGAAAAGAGGTAATATTAATGAAGAAAAAACTAAAAAAAATATTAAAAATCTTTCTTATTCCAATTGTCATATTTATATTTTCCCACATAGCAATATATATATACTGTCTTATCACGCCAAAGATGGAAATAAATAAAGATAGTTCATTTTATCTATACGACCAAGAAGAAGAACTTGTCTTTCAAACTGATGACGATTGGATTCCCTTAGAAAAAATAAGTCAAAACCTAATTAATGCTACCATTGCTACCGAAGATAAATACTTTTACAAACACATAGGTTTCGACTATTTACGAATTATTAAAGCCGCTTTTACCAACATCATAAATAATAGTAAAAGCGAGGGAGCATCGACAATTACCCAGCAATATGCTCGAAACCTTTTCTTAAATTTTGATAAGACGTGGAAAAGAAAAATAGACGAGGCTATTCTTGCCTTTGAACTAGAAGTTCATTATACTAAAGATGAAATCTTGGAAGGATATCTAAATACAATTAATTATGGAGGTATTTATGGAATTGAAGCCGCATCAAAATACTACTTTGGAAAATCCGCTTCCGATTTATCTATTGCCGAAGCCTCCATGCTAGCGGGAATACCCCAATCACCGAGTAATTATTCTCCTACTAAAAATTATGAATTAGCTAAAGATAGGCAAAAAGTTGTTCTCCTCATGATGAAAAACAACAAAATAATAAATGACACTGAATATAAAGAAGCCATTGCCGAACAACTAACTATAATTGGAAAATCACAAAATAGTAATCTAACTAGTATTGGCTATTTCCGTGATGCCGTCTTGTCAGAATTAGAAGACATTAAAGAAATACCAAATTCTTTAATTGAAACAGGAGGACTACGTATATATACAACTCTTGATACCGAAGCTCAAGAGGATCTCGAAAAGTCTTTTTACAATTACATAAATGAAGACACCAAAGTTGAAACAGCCGCTATTATGATGAATCCCAATACAGGAGGAGTAATGGCCCTAATTGGAGGTAATGACTACAGCAAAAGTCAGTTTAATCGAGCAATAAATTCCAAAAGGCAAGTTGGCTCGACGATGAAACCATTTTTATATTATACAGCCCTCGAAAGTGGCTTTACTGCCTCATCATCTTTTACCAGCGAAAAAACAACCTTTACATTTTCAGGAGATAAAAAATATAGTCCCAAAAATTATAATGACAACTATGCCGAAGGTCCAATATCTATGGCCGCCGCTATTTCCTATTCCGATAATATTTACGCTGTTAAAACTCATCTTTTTCTCGGAGAAAACATGCTAGTAAATACCGCTAAAAGAGTTGGAATAACAAGTGACTTAACCCCTATTCCATCTTTAGCACTAGGTACTGAAGAAATAAGTTTAATTGAAATGGCAACAGGTTATTCCTCATTTGCCAATTTAGGCTATAAAGTTACTCCACATTTCATTAAACGAATTGAAGATTCAAAAGGTAACATTCTCTATGAAAATAAAGAAGAAACCGAAGCCATTCTCAATTCCAGTTTAACATACATTTTAAACGAAATGCTAACATATACATATAATAAAAACTTTATCGATTATAACTACCCAACCTTAATATCACTTTTACCTAATATTACTCATAAATATTCTATTAAATCAGGAACCACTGATACAGATCTCTGGATTATGGGTTATAACAAAGATGTTGTTTTAGGGGTATGGAATGGCTATGATGACAATAGTACTGTCGAAAGTAGTGATTACTCTTATCACAAAAACATTTGGATTGACACCATGGAATCCTATTTTAAGGACCATGAAGCCTCATGGTACGAAGTCCCAGAAAATGTTGTCGGCGTTTTAGTTAATCCCATAACTGGCCTTATAGCGGAAGAAGATACCGAAAAAAAAGAAATGTTTTTCTATCTAAAAGGAACAGAACCGACAACTACTTATGTATCAAAAGACTTAGATTCCGTCTTTAAAGAAGAAAATATCGAATAATAAAATAAAAAGCAAAAAAATTTTAAAAGTCACAACTTCAAAAATAATTTTTTGCTTTTTTTATGCATTAAATTTTAATAGAGTTCAGGATTAAATAAATATACTAACGCTAAAACTATAAGTAAAATAATAGCGATAATAAAGTATGCAAATGGAGAGGTATTATCGTCATCCCATTTTTCTCCCTCTTCATATATTTTATTGTAAGTATCAGTATCACGATAACTTTTTGCAAATTTAGGACAAACTTCCATTGAACCAGAAATATATTTTTTATTTTTTTTACAGTAATATTTAGTACCGCTAACTGATCCGTCAACTTTCTTTTTTGTATCTAAATTTTTACATCCAGCACAAACCATATTATTCTCACCTTCCAATTATAAAAACAAATCTATCAAAATCATTGTAATCTTTTTCGACAGTAACTATTGCATTTTTAAAATACCTATTAGCTATTTTTTTAACTTCAACGCCTTCATTGTATCCTATCTCAAAAGCCATAATAAATTTATCTTTAAGAAAATTTTTACTTTCACTGATAATTTTTTCATAAAAATATAATCCTCTATTATCCGCAAATAAAGCAATATGAGGTTCATTATTATAAACTATTTCCATAACTTCATCATCTTTTGCGATATAAGGTGGATTACTTATTATCACATCATATTTTTTAGTAACATTACTAAAAACATCACTCTGAAAAAAATTCACTTTACTTTTATTTATTAAATTATTTTCCTTAGCCACATCTAAAGCTTTATTAGATATATCAATTCCATCGACATTACTATCAAGTTCTTTATTTAAAGTAATAGCAATACATCCACTACCAGTTCCAATATCTAAAATATCTATCTTTTTGTTAAATTCCTTTTTTATCAGCTTAATAGTTTTTTCTATCAGTTGTTCTGTTTCAAACCTAGGTATTAAAACATTTTTATTCACAATAAAATTATACCCATAAAAATCAACATTACCGACAATATATTGTACTGCTTCCCCTCTTTTTAATCTCTCTATGCCATCTTGATATTTATAATCAGGTAAATATTTTTTTAAATACAACACATCTTTGTCATTCATTTATATCTTTACCCTTTTTATCGTTCATTGTCCTCAAAACTAATTTTTTAACTTTAGTTTCCAATTTTTTCGTATTACCACCATTGCGATTAAGTTCTCCATTATATACAGAATCAAACATAAATCTATCAATATCACCAACATCATAATGTCTAGTCACACACTTGCATCGATAACACCACATGCTTTTAACATATCCATATTTTTTAAAATCGTAATATGTTCTCGTAGTTGAAAAAACATTACCACATTCCAAACAAACCAAATCAGAATTAAAATAAGCAAGTTTCTTCATAATTATATTGCACTCTCTTCCAATTTTTTCTTCTGGTCGGCATTAATAAGAGCTTCAATTAAATCGTTTAAATCTCCATTAGCCATAACTCTATCTAAATTCATCGAAGTATAACCTATTCTATGATCAGTTATTCTATTCTGAGGATAATTATAAGTTCTTATCTTTTCACTTCTATCTCCCGTTCCAATCTTAACTTTTCTCTCGGCCGCTTCTTTTTCCTCTTGTTCCCTTAACTTTAAATCATATAATCTTGTCTTCAATATTTTAAAAGCAAGCTCTTTATTTTTAATCTGACTTCTCTCGGTCTGTGAATATACAATAATACCAGTTGGAATATGCGTAAGGCGAACTGCACTATCAGTAGTATTGACACCTTGTCCTCCACATCCACTGCTTCTCGTTATATCAATTCTAACTTCTGATTCGTCGAGTTCAAAATCAAATTCCTCAGCTTCGGGCATAACTAAAACAGTAGCGGTACTAGTATGTACTCTTCCCTGACTTTCTGTCGTAGGAACTCTCTGTACTCTATGTGCTCCACTTTCATACTTTAGTTTTGAATAAACTCCTTCACCTTTTATCATAAATTCGATCTGCGCATATCCCCCAGCGGCTCCTTCGACAGCATTTAATACTTCTATTTTCCAACCCTCATTAGAAGCATATCGCGAATACATATCAAATAAATCTCCCGCAAAAATATTAGCTTCATCACCGCCAGCAGCACCCCTAATTTCAACAATAACATTTTTATCGTCGTTAGGATCGTGTGGTATCAATAAAATTTCTAATTCTTTCTCTAAATTAGCTTTTACTTCTTCAGCCTTTGTCAATTCCTCTTTAGCAAAATCACTCATATCTTTATCATGAAGCATCTCTTTTGCCTCTTCGATATCCGCTAAAACTTTTTTATATTTTCTATACACTTCGACTGTTTTTTCCAAACCAGTTCTCTCTTTTGATAATTGAGTCATCTTCTTGATATCGTTAATTACCTCGGGAGTAGTAAGTTCTACTTCAATTTCATTATATCTTTTTTCTACAGCATTAAGTCTATCTATCATAAGAATATCCCTCTTTCTCTTCATTTATTATAACATTCTAAAGAATAAAAGTAAATTATTATATTAAATCATAAATAAAAATATATCTCTCAAAAGATATATTTAACTTATTTTTCGTCCTCATCAAAGAAAACACATATATTTACTTCTAAAATTAATGCAAGGCGCCATAAAGTACCTAAAGAAAAAGTTTGATGATTCTTACTCTCTATATTTGAAATAAACTGAGTTGAATATGATGCTTTTTGAGCCAATTGTTCTTGAGTCAATCCCTTTAACTTTCTCTGTTTTTTTAAATTCTTACTTACCAACTCATAGACATAATTTTCATTATTCCTGTCAAACATACCAAATCTCCAATCTTAAAATTAGCAAAACAGTATACATCATATTGACACTACTTTTATTTTCTCATTATTTTTAGAAAAAATACTTACACTATTCGAGTAAGATATGTTATAATGTTGATAAAGATAATAATCTAATTTATCTTTGCTAAATTTAAGAAGTAGGAAGGAGGTAATTATGGAAAATCTCAAATTCTGTGAACACTGTGGAAACAAAATAAATAATGATGCCGTTATTTGTCCCAAATGTGGTTATCAAGTAGAAGAACTCAAAACCACCAAACCAAATAATAATCCTCAAATAATAATAAACAATTCTAATACAAATACAAACACAGTAAATGCAGCAGGACCCTCCAAAAAATGTGACAAATGGATAGCACTAATACTATGTATATTTTTCGGTTGTCTAGGAGTACACAAATTTTATGAAGGAAAAGCAGGTCTAGGAATTTTATACATATTAACTTTTGGCTTATTCGGAATAGGAATATTAATAGACATCATTATAATTCTATGTAAGCCAAATCCATACTATGTTTAAAATGCATAATAAACATTAAAAGTAGAAAGGAATATTTTGTCATTATGGAAGAAAAAAAATTTTGTAAATTTTGTGGAGAACAAATTGATAAAGAATCAATCGTATGCCCTAAATGTGGAAGACAACTAAAAATAATAGAAAACCAAAGTAATTTTGATGTAATTTCCAACCAACCTGAAAGTCAAAAAGATACCAATGAGGTTAAATTTTATGAAAAAGAATGGTTTATGTGGGTAGCATTAGTGTTCTGTGCACCACTAGGTATCTTTTTCATGTTTAAATACAATAAAAGATTACCCCAAAAGGCCAAAATCATCATCTCGGTTGTCTTTGGAATATTATTCCTAATTATATTATTTAATAGTATGAGTTCGAGTGATTCAACTAACAAGCAAGATAGTAACTCAAACAATAATGCCGAAAATGCTGAAAATAATAACGATAATAAGAAAGACAATAATTATGAATTAGGTGAAACATTTGAGTATAGTGACCTAGAAATAACTATTGGTCCCGATTATAGCTTCGATACTGTAGATAATGAGTTTTCCGAATATCATAATCAAACTGCCGTCAAAATGCCAATTACAATTAAAAATATTGGTGATGAAAGTAACTCATTAAATATGTTTTCATACAATATTTATGGTCCACAAGGAACAGAAGTAAAAAAACTTTCATCATATTTTGATGATGACATTGATTTTGCCGGAGAATTAAGGCCCGAAGCAAGTTACACAAAATACTTATATTTTCTATATGAAGATAATGGAATATACGAAATTGATTTTGATAATTTTTGGCAAGATAATATTATTGTTAAATTAGACATTGAAAAATAATAACTACATTTGTAAGATATTCATTAAATTTAAAAATCAAGGATTTTATATTTCCTTGATTTTTTATCTTCTTTTCAAACTATTTAAATAATTTTTATCATCACTACCAACTCTATATGAATCCCTTATCTTAGATATTGCTTTATTATGAGTAAAATTATCCAATTTATTATTTCTTATATATTTAGTAGTAGTCTCTGGATATTTAATATAACATACTGATATAAGCCAAGCTACTGCCATCTGCACATAATAATCACTACAGCAATAACTATCACACAATTTAAAAATTTCCTTTAAATATTTTTCATCAACATAATATGATAATATAAGTACAAAACACATCCTCCTTACCCACAAATTATTTTCGCTTATATTATCATTAATGTATTTCCAAAAATATTCTTTATTCTTTTTAACAATCTTATAACTAGAACAAAACAAATCACAACTAGCCCAATTATTAATTTTATTTTTAAAAATATCAATATATTTAGTACTCTCCTCTATATCATCAATATCACAGACAATAAAGCCATATAAAGTAATTTCCTCATAGTAATCATTACTAAGTTTATTCAAAAATTCTCTATAGTTCCCCTTACTTATCTCTTTAGCTATACTTTTAAGAATAGGAGTCCTAATTCCAATCACACTACTTCCTATTCCCAAATTACTATGAAATTCACCATATTTAACATCTCTAATTTCAAATAAATATTTAATAAAATTATTATAATCACTATTATTCCAACTATCTTTAATTAAATTCATAAATAAATTATATAATAATTAAAAATAAAATACAATGTTTTAAAAATAATCTATAAAAACATTTGACAGTAATCATAAAATATATTATAATCAAAATGAAATTTATTAGATGACAACTAATACCAAGTAAGTATTTTACAATTACTTCTTCAAAGAGAATTAGTGGCGGGTGTAAACTAATAGAAGGTAAAATAACGAATTACATATTACGAGTCTAATCGGTTAATACCGTTATAAATATGAGACAATGTAAAATTGTAAATAAAGGTGGTACCACGACTATTTCGTCCTTTTGGTAGCCCTTTTTTTATATAAAAGGAGGAATAAATAATGAACTTATATGAAGATTTAGTATGGCGCGGACTAATCAAAGATGTCGCCGGAGAAAATTTAAAGGAATTACTAAATGGAAAGCCAATTACTTTTTATTGGGGAACAGACCCTACCGCTGACAGTTTACATATCGGTCACTACTCTTCTCTTGTTACCGCTAAGAGATTAGCAAAGTACGGACATCATCCTATTCTTTTATGTGGTGGAGCAACAGGACGTATTGGTGATCCAAGACCGACAGCAGAAAGAGAAATTCTCCCTAATGAAGTAATCGAAAAAAACATCACTGGAATTAGAGCCCAAATTGATAGATTATTTGATGGAAAAGCAGAAATTGTCGATAATTATGAATGGACGAAAGGATATGATTTACTAGAATTCCTAAGAGACATTGGAAAGTACATAAACGTCAATTATATGATAAATAAGGACATCATTTCACGAAGATTAGAAACTGGTATAACATATGCCGAGTTTTCATACATGCTCCTTCAAGGTTATGATTTTCTTCATCTATATCAAGAGAAAAATTGTATCATGCAAGTTGAAGGATCCGACCAATGGGGAAATATAACTACTGGAATTGAATTAATAAAGAAAAAACTCGGTAAAGAGGCATATGCTTTCACTATGCCACTTATTCTCGATGAAAACGGAAATAAATTTGGAAAGTCAGAAGGAAATGCCCTTTGGTTAGACAAGTCAAAAACATCTCCCTATGACATTTATCAGTATTTAATAAATACTAGCGATTCAAAAATATTAGAATACCTTAAAGTATTTACCTTTTTAAGTAAAGAAGAAATTGAAAATATTATCGATAATCACCAAAAAAATCCCGAAAAAAGATTGGCACAAAAAACACTTGCATATGAAGTTGTCAAAGATATTCACTCGAAAGAAGATGCTGAAACTGCCAAAAAAATATCTGAAACCTTTTTTAGTGGTAACATCAAAGCTTTAACAGAAGAAGAAATAAAAATTGCCTTTAAAGGAATTGAAACATCATACTCAGAAGAAGACACTATTTTAAATATTTTAGTAAATAGCAAAATAGCCGTTTCCAAAAGAGAAGCAAGAGAATTTATAAACAATAATGCAATTTCTTTAGATGGTGAAATTATAAATGATGAAAATTTCATTGTCAATAATAAAAGAAAAACACACATTATTAGAAGAGGAAAGAAAAAATATTATTTAATTAAAATGAAATAAATATCAAAAAAAGATCTCACAAATGAGGTCTTTTAAATTATATGTTTTTAAAGTGTATGATGTTTAGTAATACTAGATGAAACTACTACCATATTATTACTAGAAGGATCTTTAAAATAATGTTTCTTAAAAAAAGAAATCATCTCTTCATCAGTTATTGAACTCAAATATTTAGAAACACTTTTGTGAACAGAAGGCAAATAATCATCATATCTACAAATAAGTTTAATAACTTTTTCTGAGTCATCAACCACTATTAAATTATCGAGAAAATCCATATTTTTATCATCACTCGAAGATTCTTTTAGAAAACTATTTTGATACATACTATCTAAATATGCAATACTATCATAAGAAATTGTCGGAGCCATATTTTCATCTTTATGAATTAAAAACAACGCCGCTAACACCGACGAAAAATCATATGTTTCAAAATCAGTTGTTTTTTTATTTAAATCAGTTGTTTTAAACATCACTATAACCAGCCTTTCATAATCAACCTAAAAATATTATATATCAAAAACTAAAAATGTCAAAATAAATATTCAAAATAATTTAATTATCTGCTATAATATATGCGAAAGGAAAAGTCTATTATGGATAATATCTTAGATAACTTTATTTTTAAAGAATATATCGTCGTCGGAGTATCTTCGGGCCCAGATTCCATGTGCCTTCTACATTTGTTACAGAAAAAAACTGATAAAATAGTAGTTTGTCATATTAATCACAATGTCCGCAAAGAAAGTACCACTGAAGAAAAATTCTTGCAAGAATACTGCCAAAAATATAATCTAATCTTTGAATCGATGACTATTAAAAATTATCAAGAAAACAACTTTGAAAACGAAGCTCGAAAAAAAAGATATAAATTTTACGAAGAATGTTTAAATAAATATCATTCACATTATCTTTTTTTAGCTCATCATGGTGATGATTTAATCGAAACAGTTTTAATGAAAATAATACGTGGTTCCAATATCGAAGGATATGCAGGCATCAAAAAAATATCTAACGTAAAAAATTATCAAATAGTAAGACCATTATTAAATTATACCAAAGAAGAAATTATCAAATACGACGATTCCCATAATATCACATATTTTATTGATAGTTCAAACAAGGATTTATCTTATACTAGAAATAGAATTCGCGAAAAAATACTTCCTTTACTAAAAGAAGAAGATAAATTAGTCAATCAAAAATTTTTAAAGTACTCTAAGACTCTTCTTGAATACAATGAATATATTCAATCAGTTGCCAAAAAAGAAACATTTCGCATATATAAAGATAATATATTAGATTTAAAAGAATTCATAAAAATTGACAAATTTATTCAAAAAAACATATTATACTATATTCTAGCGAACATTTATGACAATAAAAGTGATATTGTCAAAGAGAAACATATAACTAGTATATTAAAATTAATAGATAATCCCAAACCCAATTTAAGTCTAAATATACCCAAAGGTAAAAGGATTGTCAAAGAATATAATAAGCTATATATCAGTACTAATAATGATAAAAATGATAGCTATAAAATAGAGTTCAATAATAAATTAAAAATAAATGGATTATTTTTTGAAAAAGTTGAAGAAGAAGATAGCGATTCCAATAGTGTCTGCCGACTAGACAGTAGCAAAGTAAAATTTCCATTATATTTTAGATCACGTAAAGACGGAGACTATATTATCTTAAAGACAAGTAATTTTCATAAAAAAATCAAAGAAATATTTATCGAAAAAAAATTACCTAAAAATAAAAGAACTAGTTATCCATTACTAGTAGATAGTAACGATAACATAATCTGGATTCCAAATATGAAAAAAAGTAAATTTTGCTTAAAAAAAGATGAAAACTATGATATAATAATAAAGTGCAATGAAAGAGAGGAAAAATATGAATAAAAAAGATTTTAAAAGAAGTTTGTTTCCTTACATATTTTTATTAATATTTATATTAGCATGTTTAGTATTATTCAAAACATTTAATAGTAAAGTTAACGAACTATCTTATGATGAATTTATGAAAAATCTAAATGGTGGAAAAATCACAGAACTTACTATTACTCCAAAAGTAAGAACTAAAACATATGAATTAGTTGGAAAATTAGACGAATATAAAGAAAATGAAAGTTTTATCTTATATTTACCATATTCTGATGAATTTGTATCAAAAATAATTGAATCGAAAGATAATGAGACAACTTTTGACTTAACTGTCAAGACAGATCCTGAAGCCTCATCATGGCTCGAAATTTTAGTTGACGTTGTCCCTATTGTCATTCTAGCAGGCGTAACAATTTGGATTTTTACAAGACAATTAGGTAGTGGCAATAAGTCGATGGATTTTGGTAAAAGTAGAGCCAAATTAGTCGAAGAAAGCCGTGCTACATTCAAAGACGTCGCTGGTTTAACTGAAGAAAAAGAAGAAGTTCAAGAATTGATAGATTTCTTAAAAAATCCTAAAAAGTTTACTTCCATGGGTGCTAGAATTCCTAAAGGAGTACTCCTTGTAGGTCCTCCGGGAACTGGTAAAACATTATTAGCAAGAGCTGTAGCCGGAGAAGCCAAAGTACCATTCTATTATATAAGTGGTTCTGACTTTGTCGAATTATTCGTCGGTATTGGTGCATCGAGAGTAAGAGATATGTTTAAGCAAGCCAAAATGAATGCTCCTTGTCTTATCTTTATCGATGAAATTGATGCCGTTGGCCGTCAAAGAGGAACAGGACTAGGTGGAGGACATGATGAAAGAGAACAGACACTTAACCAATTATTAACTGAAATGGATGGTTTCGGAGCTAATGAAGGAATTATCATTATCGCCGCTACTAACAGACCGGACGTCCTTGATCCAGCATTATTAAGACCTGGAAGATTTGATAGACAAATAACAGTTAGCTTGCCAGATAAAAATTCTCGAATTGAAATATTAAAAGTACATGCTAAAAACAAAGTACTAGATAAAGGAATCACCTTAGAATATCTAGCCAAGAGGACACCTGGATTTTCCGGTGCTGATCTAGAAAACTTGCTTAATGAGGCTGCCCTATTAGCAGTTAGAAGAAATAAAAAAGCTATTACAATGTCAGAAATTGACGAAGCAACTGATAGAGTATTGATGGGACCTGCCAAAATAACAAAGAAATATACAGATAAAGAAAAGAAACTAGTAGCATATCATGAAGCAGGACATGCCGTTATGGGATTAAAATTAGATGGAGCTAATGAAGTTCAAAAAATAACTATTATTCCAAGAGGACATGCTGGTGGTTATACAATGATGACACCAAAAGAAGAAGCTTTCAATTATACCAAAAAAGAATTACTAGAATCAATTTGTGGATTACTAGGAGGCCGTGTAGCGGAAGAAATAACCTTTAATGAAATAACAACTGGAGCTCATGATGACTTCAAAAAAGCAACTAAAATTGCCAGAAGCATGGTAACCGAATACGGTATGAGTAATTTAGGTCCAATGATGCTTGAAGAACCAGATGGAAATACTTTCTTAGGAAGAGACTACACTAAAAATAGAAATATTTCTGATACTGTCGCTCACGAAATAGATGAAGAAATGCGTTCTATTATCAATAGCTGCTATGAGAAGACCAAAAAGATTATTACAGAAAATAAGAGTTTATTAGCACTAATTGCCAACACTCTTTTAGAAGAAGAAACAATAACAAAAGAAGAAATCGATTATCTAGTAGAACACAAACATCTTCCTAAAGATGAAGTAAAAGAAGATGACAGTGCCGATAATCAAATTGAAGATAAAGAAAAAACAAAAGACAAGAAAAAGACATCTAAAAAAGAAGATACTGACAAATAGTATCTTCTTTTTAATCATCATCAGGTATTCTTATAATAAGTTCACCATCTTTTGAATATAGATATTTCTCTCTAGCATATCTTGCTACATATTCTGGATCTTCTAATCTTTTTATATCTAAATTTAAAACATCTTCTTCATCTTTTAATTCAGAAAGCTCACTTTCTAGCTCCTTTTTTTCTTTCCTTATTTGCATTATTTTATTAATATTAGAAAATAAACTATAACTAAGTGAACCTATAATAGTACCAAATACAATAAAGAAAAGAAAAATTCTTTTTTTAGCTCTTTTATTTGTCTTTTTCTTAGTCAAAGTCTATCACCTCTTATAATGCCATTATATCATAGCTCATTTCTTTTTACAATTAATTTTACGATAAATGACAAAAGATAACAAATAACCTGTCAACCAAGAAAGAAAAAAATATAAGTGAATGATACCATTATTAACTTTAATAAGTCCTACGAAATATAAAAGTGAATTAAATATAACAAATAGAAAAGAAATTGTAATTCGATAAACTAATTTCCCACTATACAATAATTTATAATTAATTTCGAGAAGGACAAAAAAAACCATTCCAAATATAAAGGAGTATAAAAGCGAAAATATCTGTACTTTCAATATCATTTAAATAGCTTATTAATTAATGAACTTTCTTTTTCTTTTTTACCATTATTATCTAAATACATTAAACTATCAATTCTCCCTTTTATTGAAACATTTCCCTGATAAGTATCTAGCTTAATAATTTCAAGTTCTGCTCCTTTGATAGCCAAATAACCTAAAGTAGTTTCCATAAGAAATTCCTCATTATCAAAACTTTCAATTTTTTTAACCCCATTTATAACGATATTCTTTCTTTCCGCTATTGTAAGTCCATGACTAAAACCACTATCTAACTCTTTAACCTTGTCCATTAATATTCCTCCTAGCAAATATTATGCATAAAACTAAATAATATGAAAAAAATTAACAATTATACAAAATAAAAAATCAAGGAGCAAAGCTAATTACTTTTTCCTTGATTTTTACTTATTTTTTTATTCAATGATTCCAAACTAGGAATAACATCAATTATTAACAATTTTTATTCAGCTTTATTATATTCTTCAAAGATAGCATCCTCAAACATTTTTCTTGTTTCTTTATCAATGGGATGGGCAGTATCTCTATGTCCACCAGTAGCGGTAGGCTTACTAGGCATAGCTATAAATAAACCATTATCTCCATCAATTATTCTGATATCATGCACTGCAAAGCAATCATCGAGAAGTACTGATGCAATTCCTTTCATTCTTGAACCTTCTTTTTCAACTTTACGAACAGTTACTGAAGTAATCTTCATGTCTATCAACTCCTTCTAGAAAATACTTTCCAATTACATTGTATATTATTTACCAGACAAATGCAAGTATTTTTAATAAAATTTTACACTTTATCAAAGAAAATCTCTACAGTATTCGTAAGTACATCTCTATAACTAAAACTTTTCTTTTCATCACTACCAACTTTAACAATAAATATATAATTATAAGTTTCCGAAATTACACCAGAATATTCCTCCCTCTTATTCCTACTTCCATTGTAAACAATTTTAACATTATTCCCCAGCTTACTATCTATATTATTTTTTATTTTTTCAATCGTCATAATTTATCTAGGATAACCAATATACATAGTTCCCTTAGTTATAATCCCCCCTATTCCGTCAGACCCATATTTAGTTTTATCTAAAATTTTCATAAGGTCAATATTATTATTTTTATCAGAAAAAGCAAGACAAGATGCCACAATAGCAGGATCCAAAGCATGAATATTTATTCTCTTAGGACTCGAAGCAAAATTAGCCCCAGCTTTAATTAACTCTTCATAATTAGACTGACAAGCTCCCGCTATAATAATTAATTTTTCATGCGAACCTTCATACCTTCTCGCAGTTTTTACTGCTTCGACAAAATTACCAGTATTTTTATAATTATCATCTTTTCTTTTCTTTCTATAATATGCATCATGCCCCGTTATCACTAAAATATCTGGATTATACTTTTCTAAATTAATTTTTACACTATCTACCAAATCACTTTCTTTAGAGAAAACTCCAAAAGCTTTAAGCCTATTTTTTTTATAAAATTTCATACATTTTTCTAAATAATCATTATCTCCATCCACAGATTTTTGCAAATAAAAGATAAAGGTATAAAATAAAGATTAAGCCTGTTAATCTACCCTAATATAACTTTATTTTTTTAGGTTCACCTAAGCCAAATTTAAAAGATAGTTGTATAGTGTTATCTTTATATATAACAATTTCTTTGATAAAGTCCCGTATATAATCTTTTAATAATATTTCATTATTGATAAATTTATTATATTTATCGAGAATATCATTTTTTTCTATTTCAATATCATTTTCAGTTATTAGTCTTTTTAATTCATTCTCTTCTTGCTCTCTTATTTCACTTTCTATCTTTTTTTTCTCTAAAAATTCTTCCAATGATATTTCTTCGTGTGTTTTTTTTATATATAAATTTCTAATATTCGTATCATGTAATTCGATGCTATTTTTTAAATTAGCTATTTTTGTATTAAATCTTTTTTTCTGCATCCAGTCTTTTGCCACTTTATTGACAATTTTTTCACCATTTGCATAATTATTAATTAAATCTTTTATTGCATCACCAACTATACTTTGTAACTTCGTATCATATATTGATCTATTCGGACAATGTACTCTATTTTTAACTGAAGTACACTCAAAACGATATCTAACTTTTCCATTTTTAGTAAATCTACAAGCTGTCATAACTCTACCACATTCACCACATATTACTAATCCACTAAATGCTCCATTGTAAGAATCAGTATAGCCATTTTTTTCTTTTCTTTTTAGCGTTTTAATTCTTTCATTTGCTTCATTAAATAACTTATCAGAAATAATTATTGGATGCATAATATCAGTTGTTTCTCTATCTCTTATTGCAATATAATTTCTTTTCTTATCTTTATAATTATTTTTGGTACTTTTTCTTTTCACTAGCCTTCCCGTGTATGTCTTATTTCTAAGTATCCTATAAATTATTGAATCGCTCCAATCATTATAATAATTTTTTTTCTTACTTGGTGTCATTTTCATATATAACATTGGAGGCACAATCTTACCACGATTTAATTCTTCGGCAACTTCTTTCCTTGACATACCACTTGCAATAGAAACAAATATTCTCTTTACAATATTAGCAGCATATTCATCAATTTCCAATGTTCTTTTACCATCTTTTTTTACAATTTTATATCCATAAGGACTTTTACATCCTATAAACTCACCTTGTGATGTCTTTAATTGTGCTGTTTTTTTTCTTTTATCCGAAACATCTTTAACATATCTATCATTTAAGACTGACTGCATAACTATATTAAAATGTTTTTGGTCTCTATCTAAATCAGCACTATCGTAACTATCATTAATAGCAATGTATCTTACATCATAAGCTGGGAAAAATTCCGTTATATAGTAAATTGTTTCAATCATTTCTCTACCGAGTCTCGACATATCTTTAGTTATAATAGTAGAAATTTTACCATCTATAATATCTTGAATTAACTCCTCAAAACTAGGTCGATCAAAATTAATTCCCGAATATCCATCATCTATATATTCTTTGACAATTTTAAGACCAATTTTTTGAGCGAATTTTCTTATCATCAGCATCTGATTATTTATACTTTTAGAATAATCATTTTCTTTTTCCAAGTCTTCTTTTGAAAGTCTGTCATATCCTACAACCATTTTACTATTCATACATACCTTCCTTAATATTAAAATTATAATAAATTTTTACATTTTTATTTTTATCTATCGTAATTTTGTTTATCAAATCTTGCATCATTTGCTTTGTTGGATTTTTCATTTGTAAAAAATTATTAATAACTTTCTTTCTTTTTGTCTCATCCATCACAGAAGGTTTTGAATTTTCAATCATTATTTTTAAATCAGATATATTCTTTTCAATGTTTATTTTCTCTTTTTCTAAATTGTTTTTAATTGAAGTAAATTCATCCATAGTTATTATATTTGATACTTTATCTTTATATAATTCACTTATTGCTTTATCGATATTTTCTAATTTTTTAGTATTAACAGAATATTCTCTTTCGTATTTTTCTATCAAATTAGAATTAGCTAACACTATTTTATATTTATCATCTAACTTTTTTTCCTCAGAAAATTGTAATAAAAGTTGTCTTAATTCGTTTAATACTAGTTCATTTAAAGCATCCTCTCTATAATAATGCATACTACATATATTATTTCGGTAAGTAGCATAAGTTCTACAACAATATATTGGATAAACATCTTCCTCACCATTTTTACTCTTTGTTTTACACCTCCTAACTAACAGTGGTCTTTGGCACTCTTCACATATTACTAAACCTTTCAGTAAATAATCATACTTTCTGCATCGAGTATCAACAGACATTTCTTTTTTCTTTATATTATTGGCTTTTTCAAAAGTCTCTTTATCAATAATAGGTTCATGAACATTAGTTTTAACTATCCACTTATCTTTAGGTAATAATCTCTTCTTTTTAGATTTTAAACTAACTCTTTCATATTTGCATTGTATCAATGTTCCAATATATACAGGATTACATATTATCGTTTTTATTGAAGCGTTCTTCCACAAATTAGTCGTAACTGTCACTTTATTCATTTTTCGATTTTTATATACATTTGGAGGAAGGATTCCTTCATTAGTTAAAGTACGAGCAATCATTCCATCCGTAACTCCATTACATTTCATCTCAAATATTCTTTTTACAATATTAGCAGCATATTTATCAATAACAAACTTACGACTATCTTCTGCTGACCTTTTATATCCATAAGGAACACTACTACCTACAAAATAACCTTCTTTCATCAAGTCATGCCTTGTACTTTTAGATTTTATTGATGCTTGTCTTAAATACATATCATTAATTACATTCTTAAAAGGCAGCATTTCCTCTGAACCATTTGGATTAAAACTATCATAATTATCTAATATAGAAATGTACCTTACATTTTTTTCAGGAAAGTATTTAAATATATACTGACTAGTTTCAATAAATTCTCTACCTAATCGAGAAGTATCCTTTGTAATAACACAATCTATTTTTCCACACTCAATATCGTTTATCATTCTCTTAAAATCAGGTCGATCAAAATTACCTCCACTAAAGCCATCATCACTATAATATTCTACTATTTCAATACCATGTTCATCAGCATATCTAGTAATTATTTTTTTCTGATTGGCAATACTTATACTTTCCATTAAACCTTTTTGTACTTTTTCTAAATCTTCTTTTGATAACCTACTATATGATCCAGCCCTCCTACCCCTACTTTGGTCGTTTAAATCATACATAAACATTACCTCCTTTTTTAATCACCAAACCAATCATAATAAAAATCAAAATAACCATCCACTGTACAAATTGTGTATCATTCGCCATTTTGCAGACTTGACATTAAATATTTTTCAAAAATTTCTAATATTTTTTCACTAATTGTTACGCCTTTTTCATCATAAATATTTATTACCAATTCTCCATTTTTTCTTTTTTCCATACATTCCCTCCCATTTTAAACTTATTAACTTCAATAATATTAATTCAAAAAAAAAATACCAAAATTTCTACATTAAATCTAATGAAATACGAATTGCATCATTTACTTTTTTCATATCCTCTTCATCTATATTACAAACAAAACCTTTTAGCCTTAACTTATCAATAGTTCGGATTTGCTCTAGTAAGGCGTATGAATTAGGTCGTATTTTATCAAAAGACTTTATTTTTACATGAGTTGGTATTTTTTTCGTTTTTTCTTCCTTTGTTATTGGAGCTACGATTGTCGTTGTACTATATTTATTACCAACATCATTTTACAATATTAAAACAGGACGATCACCACCCTGCTCACTACCAACAATAGGATCTAATCTAGCATAAAAGATAGCTCCTTTTACTAATTTTTTCAACCTTCCTCCTTCTTGGCAAAGAAACATAAATACTATTATAAACACACTTATGCAGTTTCTTTTATAAAAAAGATATTGACAATTTAGAAATAAAGGTGTACATTTAATTCAATATTTTTATTATGCAATTGGAGACATGTTATGAAAAATGAATTATTAAACGATTTCTTTAAAAATAAATCAAATTTAGAATACATTAAATTATTCTTCTATAATTTTTTCTTCTGTCAAAAACAAAAATAGTAAGTGATTAAAAAAAGCCTATAGTTATGCGGAAAACATGCACAGTGGACAATTTAGACAAAGTGGAGAGCCCTACATAAGTCATCCATTAAATGTTGCATTTATTTTGGCCGAGATGCATGCCGATAGAGATACAATATGTGCAAGACTCCTACATGATACATTAGAGGATACAGAAACAATTAAGGAAACTATTATTGAAGAATTTAATAAAGATATAGCCAAATTAGTAGATGGAGTAACAAAGTTATCAAAAATGAATTTTTCAAGCAAACAGGAACAAAATTTAGCAAATACAAGAAAAATAATTACTGGAATAACTGAAGATGTTAGAATAATTATAATAAAACTTGCTGATAGATTACATAATATGAGGACTTTGCAATTTAAAAGTGAATTTAAACAGAAAGAAAACGCACTTGAAACTATGGAAATATTTGTTCCACTTGCTTATTGTATTGGTGCATATAGAATAAAAAGTGAACTAGAAGATTTATCATTAAAATACTTAAAGCCAGACATATATAAAAGAATCGAAGAGAAAAAAATATCTATAGAAAATGATAGTAATTGCTTTTTATATGAAATGCTCTATAAAATACAAAATATTTTAAATTTTAAGAATATTCCGAATGAAATAAAAGTTAGAACGAAAAATATATATGGTATATATAAGAGATTAAGTGAAGGACATAGATTATCAGATATACACGATTTATTTGCTTTAAAAGTAATGGTAGATGAGGTAGAAAATTGCTATAGAACTTTATACTACATACATAAAGAGTATCATCCTATAAATGATAAATTTAAAGATTATATATGTAATCCTAAGACAAATATGTATAGATCACTTCATACAACAGTATTTGGCCCCAATGATAAATTAGTACAAACACAAATCAGAACTTTTGATATGGATAAGGTAGCATCTTTTGGTCTTCCAATTTATTGGGTTATAGAAAAAGGAAGGGCTAGAGATGTTATGCAAGAAGAGTTAAAAAGCAAATATCAGTTTTTTAAATCATTAACAGAAATAAATACAATATTTGGAGATAACAGAGAGTTTGTATCGCAAGTTAAGAGCGAGTTATTTTCAGATAAGATATATGTTTATACAACAAAAGGTGATATTATTGAATTGTCAAAAGGATCAACACCAATAGATTTTGCATATAAATTACATGATGATATAGGTAACACTATGGTAGCGGCAATTGTAAATGATGAATATGTTCCAGTTGATTATATTTTGCAAAACAAAGATAGAGTTAAAATTGTCACAGATAGTTTATCATTCGGTCCAAGAAAAGGTTGGATTGATAAAGCGTTTACCTCAAAGGCAAGAAAACTAATTAAGGATTTTAATGGATGATAGTTATGAAATTTTATATATTAGAAGAAATTAAAAATAATCTTGAAAAAAATAAAGATTTTATAATAAGCATTTTAAAAGAAATAGAAAATGAAAGTGTTGCTTTAGAAGAATATAAATTAGCTCTACTTGCATTAGAAAATAATAGAAAATATGGAAATAAAAAAGTAAAGATGATTTCATCTTATTTGCCAATGAATTTACCTTTGTACTCTTTAATGTTATATTCTATCGTTCCTAGTGTTTGTTCTTCTAAATCATATTATAGACCATCTACCTACACACTTTCACAATCAAAGAAAATACATAATATTTTAAACTTGAATGATTACAATATAAATCTATATGAAAGGACTAGGTACGAATATTTGACGAAATGTGTTGTTTATTCAGATGTCGTTATTTTTGTTGGAAATCCTAATAATGCTGCACAGGTAAGTAAAGCTATATCTAATAATACTATGTTTATATATTTTGGAGTTGGCCAAAACCCTGTAGTAATTTCAGATAATGCTAATATTGACATAGCAAGTAAAAAAATAGCAGAAACTGTTATGTTTAATTATGGGCAAGATTGTTCTAAACCTAATATAATTTTATGTAAAGAGAATTTGTCTTCAGAGTTTATAAATAAACTAATAAAAGAAATAGAATCAAATATTAAGCAAAAAACAACAATCAAAAAAAGCGACATGCTAGTGGATGTATCAAGACTTTTAATTAGAGACAGCAATCATATAGTATTAGGCGGTGAAATAGACTTTAAAAATAAAACTATGAATCCTATTGTTATCGTCAAAAAAATTACGGACGACCCACATAATTATGAAGAATTCTATGCTCCTATCTTTAGAGTTATGATTTATAGTGATATATCTGATTTAAAAAAATATTTTTCAAGATCAGAATATAAACAGGAAAATATGAATATTTCTTTATTTGGGGAATCTGATTTTATAGAAAGCATTCCCGAGTCACTTGTTTTACATAATGAAATGGTTCCAGAAATAGATACAGGATTTTGCGAGTTTGGTGGTTACGGAGAAAATACTTCATATATATTGTATAAAGGTGTAAAAATTAGAAAACCAATTTTAATAAATAGGGAGATAGAAAACTTTTATGAAAATAGTAATTTTGACGAACTTAAAGATGGTAGTGAGAAAACTAAGATTAAGAAAGTTATGATTAGGGAATACACTAATACAATTTCCAAAATATTTGATAATAATTTGAATTTTTCATTTGTGTTTGGTTCTTACGCGAAAGGAAAAGAAAAACTTCTATCTGATTTAGATATGCTAGTATGTCTTAAAGAACCTAGTGCAAAAGCTATAGAAGAATTTACTCAATGGTATTTTAAACTTCACTATGCTTATGGCAAAATTCCAGATTTTGTTTATCCTGGAGAAATTATTACAGATGAACATATAATCGGCATAATTAATAATAACAAGAATATAGAATTTAACTTAAAAAATCCTTCTGAAGTATTTGATGCTGTATTTTATACTCAGATATTTACTGATCGAAAAATATCTATACTAGGTGACAAGGAAAAATTACTGAATTACGAACTACAATTAAGAAAATATGTTCCTAATTTTTGTAATCAGATATTTGAATTATTAAAAAAACATGATAAAATAAATAGTGAGAGAGATTATATGAAATGCTTAATAGCTTTATCAAACAATGATTTATTATTTTTTGCAAAGCGATTAGAATACGAAAATTTAAATTGTAGATATGACAAAATTATTGAAAAATTAGATGATGGGTTTTTAGTAAAATGTTTAAAAAGAAAAATTTAATTAAGAATTATAAGGAGTTAAAATGATAGATTTTATAAAAGAACAGGAAAAAGAATTAAAAAATATAATAAAAAAGTGCGGATATTGTGATGATAATGTTAACTTAGTAGTATCAGTTAGACCTGATCTTGGGCAATATCAATATAATGGAGTTATGCAGCTTAGCAAAAAATATAAAGAAAATCCGATAACAATTGCTAACAAAATAGCAGATTTATTAAAGAAGGAATCATGTTATTCAAACATAAATGTTGCAGGACCAGGTTTCATTAATTTAACGTTTTCGGATAGTGAATTAGCTAAAATTATGGAAAATAACCGTATACTAAATAAAAATGATGAAAATCATTCAAATTCTTTCATTAAAAAGATCATTATAGATTATGGAGGGCCAAATATTGCCAAATCTTTACATGTTGGTCATTTGAGAAGTGCAAATATCGGTGAAGCTTTAAAACGATTAGCAAAGTTTAAAAATTATAATGTTATTAGTGATGTTCATCTTGGTGATTGGGGTAGGCCTATGGGGTTGATTATATTAGAATTAAAAAAAAGACATCCCGAATGGCCATATTTTGATGAAAACTATAAAGGTGATTACCCAAAAAGATGTCCAATAAAAAATGTTGATTTAGAAAAATTATATCCAATAGCCAGTAGTAAAGCAAAAGAGGATGAAAATTATCTTCAAGAAGCAAGAATTATAACTGCAAAACTTCAGCAAAAAGAAAGAGGCTACTATGAATTATGGAAACAAATAGTAAAAATATCAACCGATGACATAAAAAAAATATATGAAAAATTAAATGTTTCTTTTGATTTGTGGTTAGGAGAGAGCGATGCAGATCCTTATGTAACTTCAGTTATAGATTACTTAAAAGAGAAGAATTTGGTTTATGAAAGTGAAGGAGCATTAGTCATGGATGTTGCTTTACCCGATGATACAAGGCCAATGCCGCCATTATTATTAGTTAAGTCAAACGGTGCTATTTCTTATGAAACCACCGATTTGGCAACATTATGGCAAAGAATGAAAACATTATCACCTGATGAAATATGGTATGTTGTTGATAAACGACAGTCACTACATTTTGAACAGGTGTTTAGAGCAGCATACAAATCAGGAATTGTTCCTAATAATGTCAAATTAGAGTTTGTTGGCTTCGGAACAATGAATGGAAAAGATGGAAAGCCCTTTAAAACACGAGATGGAGACGTCATGCCACTCTTGAGATTAATAGAAATAGTGAAGGAAGAAACTTTGAAAAAAATGAATCCTTCAATATTAGGAAACGATAGAGAACAAATTTCTAATACTATCGCTATTAGTACCTTAAAATATGCCGACTTATTACCTCAAAGAGAGACTGATTATATTTTCGATGTAGAAAGATTTTGCGATTTGAGTGGTAAAACTGGTTTGTATTTGTTGTATTCTACGATAAGAATCAAATCTTTATTAGATAAAGCATATGAAAATAATTATGAAATAGGTCCCATAAATACTATCGTCAATAATTATGATAGAGATATTTCCTTAAAACTGTTAGAAGTTAATAAAGTTTTAAATAAATCGTTTGAAGAAAAATCACTAAATGATATAGCGGAGTACTTATATCAACTGAATAATATTTATAATAGTTTTTATTCATCAAATAAAATATTATCTGAAAAAGATAATAATGTAAGAAAATCATGGCTGGGACTAAGTGAAAATGTTTACAATACAAATAAAAAATTATTAGAAATACTAAGTTTAAAAGTACCTAATAAAATTTAAAAATTAAAGGAAGAACAAAAAATATGAATTTAAAAAAAATTATGGATAACGAAGAAATGATTATTCCAAATTATAACGAACCTAACATAGTAGATTTAGTTAAAATGCTATATAGTAGGTATAGTGTTAAGGTACAAGAAAATAGTAATATTCAAATGTTAAAAAACATTATACCTAAAAAAAAGCATACTGTATTTTTGTTAATTGATGGAATGGGTAGTAATTTAATTGACATTTTAGAAGACTCAATTTTAAAAAAAAATAAAATTATGGATTTATTAACCGTAAGTCCAAGCTCGACAGGTTGTGTCCTTACAACTTTAGCAACCGCTACGTACCCATCTGAACATGGAATAATTGGTTGGTACAGTTATGATCGAAAACATAAGTTAAATTATTATCCGCTTCTTTTCTCCAAAAGAGAAACTAATACCCCTTTAAACGAACTTGGAATAAAAGTCGAAGATATATTTAATTTTAAATCAAAATTGAATACTTTAAATGTGCATACTACCGTTTTGTTTCCTAGTAGTATTTATGATAGTGTTTTTTCTAATTATACTGCTGACAAAGAAATTCGAAAACCATATAATAATTTAGATGATGCTTTTACTAAAATCGTTGATATTTGCTCATTAAACCAAGAAACTTTTACATATTTATACATACCAGATATAGATGAATTAGAACATGATAATGGTTATGATAGTAAAATAGTTAAAGATAAAATAAAAGAAATTGAATTACAAATAACCAAACTATTAAAAAATGATGTTTTAGTACTAGTAACTGCCGATCATGGCCAGACAAATGTTTCTAAAGATATAGTTATGAATTTTGAAGATTACAATGATTACTTTTATGCACTTCCAGGAATTGATTTTGGAATGGTTACTTATTACATTAAAAAAGGAAAAGAAGAAGATTTTGTAAGAAAGTTTAATTCTGATTATGAAGGAAAAATGTTATTATTTAAAACTTCTGATTTTATTGAAAATGAAGTATTTGGCCCTAATATAGATAGTTCGATATTATTAGATAGTTTAGGCGAATATATAAGTTTATGTAGAAAAAATTATCAGTTTATAAATTCAAAAGATATTACTACTTATTATGGTGCTACAAAAGGTAATCATTCTGGGTTATCAAAAGATGAAATGACAATTCCTTTAATAGTTATTGATAAAAAATAATTTTAAACACATAGTCATTTTAAATTTATATGTTAACATTTTCATTAATAAGAATATGAGTTATGTACTAAAGTAGTAAAGTATTTAATAATAATTGATGCATCTAATACTTTTTCAGTTTTATTAATTTATTCTTCTATTAAATATTTTATCGTAAATATTAAATTTTGTTTTAATCATTTAGCTGTAATAAAGTGAACTATTTTATCACTTTCCACCATTTTTTATGTCACAAAAAAAGAATTGATTATCTAACCAATTCCTATGTAAAATTAAGTTACTTAAGAGATATCACCCACTAAATTAATATCAAGAATTTTTCCAATTTTTTTCTGATTTTTTAATTTTTTCATCATTTTTATTAAAATAAGTATTTATCATTTTTCTACTCTTTTCCTTTAATTATAAGGGTTTATGCTCGAATTATTTTTGTTTACTTAAGGTTATGTCTCCATCAATATGAAGTATTCTTCCTGGTAAATAAAAATATTCATTACGTTCTAAATTCCGATATCCATCAATTTCTGGTAAAAAATCATCATTCTCATCATCAGTATACATTTTAAGATCATCTTTTGGACTATCCGCAAATAATCTAACCACAAGTCCCTTTAAATAATAATTATCTCCATCAATTCTAATAATCTTAAAAACGAGGTCATTATCATAAGACTTTCTTGTAACCAAATCACCTACCTGAAACATACTATTCACCCATAAAATAATATGCTAAAATTCAAAAAATATCTCATCAAATATTATATTTTTTTATCATAAAGGCTAATTTACTTTTTAAAACACACATAGTATAATTAAATAAAGGTGATATTCATGATTTTAAATACTTTATTTCATAAAAATTATAGGGATGCTAAAACAATTTCTAAAAGAATAAATAGACTTCTTAATAATAAAAACTTTTTTTACAAACTAATTGAAAATTCCACAAATTCAGAAGAATTATCAATTAAAATATCAGAAATAATTAAATATTACATAATAAGTGATGACAAAAAAACTAATTACACTTATGATGAAGTAGAAAAAATAATTACATCTTATGACTACAATAACTTCAACTATGACAAATATTTAGAAAACATAATTCTAGCCAATTCTTCCAATGGTTATGCCAAAAAGAACATTGAAAAAGAAGGATTAGCCAATCAAAATTTTGATAAAAAACTATCTGAAGAATTAGAATACGTCGAAAAAAAGCTAGGAAATAGTAATTACTATCTCCACCAATCATCACCATCAAATAACCAAAATTACCTTTTCTTTACAACACCAGGAAGCCTAGTAGTAAATTATAGTATGAAATTAGCTCCTGAAAGACTATTTATGGGAATATTAAGTCAAGACTTTCCTAACTTTTTACCATATAAAGTAGGAGAAGGAAAAAAAAGCTACTATAAAAGATTAATTACAAATAAAATAATTAATAACGGCCTTGAAAAAGATGAAAAATTAAAAGAATCATGTAATGATATTATTGAAAAACTCTGCTCTCAAGAGCCCATCATTACCCTATTTAACGCTAAAGGAGAAAATTATAGTATAAAGGCTACAAATTCTACGGCCTCTCGAGAAAAAGAACAAGATCTAAGTAATTTTATAAATTACAACTCGCTTTTTTTAGAAGGTCGTGCCACTTTCAGTAGCGGAGGAGAATATAGTGACAACGCTGGAGATTTAGTTACTACTACAACTAATATTTCCAAAAATAATGTAGGTATTATTAATATGATTGACTTCTTTACCTATTTAGATATAAAAGCTAAAGCAAAAGGATTTCAAAATGGCGATGAAATAGATATTTTATCAGAAGATGAACCAAAATTAAACAGTGATAACATCGTTCAAGTAAATTATGGCGGAACTGGCAGAATGTACGAAACCAAACTATATGGATCAACATTTCTATATAAACCAGCCGAAAAAAAGTATACTTACGAACAAGAAAAATTTCGAGGTATCGTTCAAGAATGTGCTTCAAAAGTCCAATCACTTTTTAATAGCCGAGGAGCAGTTCCATGTTACTATATTGAAAATGATACCATGTGTGGATCAATACAAGAAAAAATTACCGAATCTAATCAAAGTATAAACTATTATCTAGCACAAGATGACGAAAACTATATATTTAAAGAAAAAGAAATAGAACAATTTATGAATGAATTTATAGTGGACTATTTATTGTGTAATTTTGATAGTCATGGTAATAATTTTATTACAGATAGTTACGGAAATATTAGAGGAATTGATAAAGAACAAGCATTAAAACATTTAGATTCCAATTATAATTTCTTAGACATCAACTGTAATCCAAATTCCGAATATGGAGAAAAAGAAACAATTTATAATACCATATTCAAAAGATATATTAAAGGAGACATTGATATAAACTTTAATAAACTAATTCAAAATATCGAAAAAGTCGAGCAATATAGTGATGAAGCTTATCAAAGAATCTTTCATAGATATTGCACCGAAATAAGTAAAGAATTTAATAAAGATTACCACAATTTAATGGCATTAATTTTGCAAAGAAAAAAAGATATAAGAAAAAATATGCTAACTTTTATTCAAGATCTCAAAAATCAAAGATTAGCTAACACAAACAATAATAACAATAATTTTTCCAACGTAACATCATTAAGTATGGTTAGCCCTGAAATTAGCCCTGAAAAAGCTAAACATAGATAAAAAAAGAGTTATTTAACTAACTCATTACATAATTCTACAAATACATTATATGGTATACATTCACTTCTAGTATCAAGATTAAAGTTATTTCTTAAAAGCACACTCTGAATCTTATCTAAATCATAATTACTTAAATTATTCTTTATCGTTTTTCTCTTAAATCTAAAACTATCTCTAACCAAATTTTCAAAATACTGTTTATCTTTCAATTCTAGCAAGTTTTCCTTCCTAGTCATTTTTATAACAGCAGAATCAACCTTAGGTACTGGAATAAAAGAATTTTTACTGACGTTAAATTTCTTTTCAATATCAAAATAATAATTAAGCATAACTGTAAGTTGCCCATACTCTTTACTTCCCGCTTTAGCAGAAATTCTATCGGCAACTTCTTTTTGAATCATTAAAGTTATTTCCTTAGCTTTAATATCATCTTTAATAATTTTACTTATTATAGGTGTTGTAACATAATAAGGAAGATTAGCAACAATATACAAATTATCATAATCATATTTTGCAATATCATCATTAACAGAAGCCTCTAAAAAATCTCCTATAATAAGCTCATAATTATTATAGATTGCTAATTCCTTCTCTAACACCTTTTTAAGTCTACTATCTATTTCATAAAGAATAGCATAATCGACCTTTTTTAATAATTCTTTAGTAAGTGCACCACTTCCAGGACCAATTTCTATAACTAAATTATTTTTTTCATATACTGTAGCATTAACTATTTTATCTATAACATTATTATCTTTTAAAAAATTTTGCCCTAGACTCTTTTTATATTCAAATTTAAACATATCAATATATAAGAATGACAACAAATTCTGTTATAATCAAAAAGAAAGCTGCCAATGTCAAATATAATCCTATTCTATTAAATTTTTTCTTAATATTTACAAGTGATAAAACAAATGAAAACGTCGCAAAGAATAATTGTACAAAATTATATTTCAAAGAAAACAATATTCTATCAAAAGCATCTACAAACATTCCTACATCACTTATATCTCCAAAAACAAAGCCATATAAACAAAAACATAGAGAAATAGAACCAAAAATAATACTCAAAATTCCTGTAAGCATTTCATTATTATTCTTCTTTTTTACTCTATTAACTTTTTCTGTTGATCCATTATTTTTATTAACAATAACTCCACAATGAACGCATGCATATGCCTTTTCATCAATTTTATTACCACAATTGCTACAATACATAAAATTACCTCCGTAATAAATTTTAACACAATACTAAACATTTTTCAATACAGAAAAAAAGAACTAAAAAGATTCTACTTATGATATGTTTCATTATTAATTATTTTAAAAGCCCTATAAATTTGCTCTAATAATATCATTCGAAAAAGTTGATGTGGAAAAGTAAATTTCGAAAAAGAAAGACTATAATTACATAAACTTTTAATATCAGAATGTAGTCCATCAGAACCACCTATTATAAAATTAATATTAGCATAACTAATAAAAGTATTTTCTATTTTCTTAGCAAATTCTAAAGATGTAAGCTCATTTCCTTCAATATCTAAAGATATATTATAGTCTTTTTTATTTATATATCGAAATATTCTGTCTCTCTCTTCATTAATATTACTATCCATAAGTTCAACTACTTCTAACTTGTGATACTTATTTATTCTCTTAACATAATCCAAGATTCCACTTTTTATATAGTCCTCTTTTATTTTTCCAACACATATTATTCTAATCATAATGTTACCAATTCCGTTTCTTCATCTTGTCTAGCAATGATAATATTATCAACATGTTTATTATCTAGATTTAATCTATTAATAAGTGTCTCGTAAGCAATTTCTTCAGTATTATTTTCTTGAGATAAGTGAGCTAGCATTATATATTTAGTATTGTCTCCTATAAATGAACTCAAATACTTAGAAGAATCATAATTAGAAAGATGCCCCTTATCTGAAAGAATCCTCTGCCTAGTCTGAAAAGGATAGCTACCATTAGTAAGCATTTCCACATCATGATTAGATTCCATAACATATAAATTTCTATTTTTTAAAACTTCAAAATACTTCTTATTAATATACCCAGTATCGGTAATATACACCATTGATTTATTTTCATTAGATAGTATATACCCCCTCGAATCTTCAGTATCATGAGAAGTTTTAATAGCAGTAACATGAATATCATTTATTTCAAAATCATCTGAAATAAATGAATAATTATCAATATAATCAAGGTCTTTTTTCATAATATCAGTTAAGTATACCTTAACATTATATTTCTTACAAAAAACTTTTAATCCCTTAATGTGATCTATATGCAAATGTGTAATTAATATTCCATCAATATTAGCTGGATTAACATTCATTTCCTCTAACCTTTCTTTTACATATTTGCAAGTATTTCCAATATCAATAAGAAGTTTTGTATTATCAGTTTCCACATAAGTAGTATTACCTTTACTACCAGAAGATAAAACTCTAACTTTCATTAAAACAAATTTAGAGGATTAATCGTAGATCCATAAGCCGAGCCAACATACACTCCAAAATGCAAATGTGTTCCCGCATAAGGATTAGAAGCACTAGGTACCGGATCAACATCACCAGTATTACCCATTGTACCGATCTTTTGTCCACGTGCGACTGTCTGCCCTACCGTAACATTGACATCTCTCATATGCATATAAATCGTATAATAGCCGCCAGCATTATGATTAATTAGCACAAAGTTACCCTGACTTCCATTACATTTAGTATAGCCAGGAACACAACCCGTTCCTATTCTTTCAACAATACCGTTATTAGAGGCATATACAGGAGAACCATAGCCAACATATATATCTATTGCTGAATGAAATGATCCCCAACGATAAGCATATGGTGATGTAATCGTATAAGGTCTATCAGTAGGCCAAGCCCAATAAGATAAATCAGCAACACTAGGAGCATACTTATCACCTTTAACGACAATTCTATTAACAGGAGGTTTAATTTCTGAAGAGTTAGCTATCGTACCAGAAACCAATTGTCCGTTAACATATTGTGATTTTCTAGTAACTTTATATAATCCATTTTCCCCTTCTCTAATAACTTCTTGATAACCGACATACTGGTCTTCATCATATTGAATTTCCGTATCAAATTCCCTTGCCTCATCTCCAACACTATGAATATCGACAACTACTGACAATATAGGCTTAATAAGTCCGACTACAACCTGCTGTGATTCATATAATAAGTTATTTGAACTAGTAAATTCAGGATTAGCAATCAAAAATTCTTGAACATTTAATTTATGCTCATTAGCAATAGATTCAATAGTATCATTATTCTTAACCGTATAAGTCTCTTGTTTATCGAGAGTACCATATAATAAATATTTACTAAGCTCATCAACATCAGTAAAAATCTTTTCATCAGTCGAAATAAGAGTCTCCTTATAGGTAATAGTTTCTCCTAAATCAATATTTTCAATCATACTACCGCTATCAGTTACCTCTTCTTGTACTCCTGACATATATTTATCATATAAATCATTATCGACAAATGCCCTTATAGTATTTTCGACCGCGGCATCAAAAATATCTTTCGATAAAACATATATTATATTCTTTTTTTCTTCCTCATCATCTTTAGATACTATCGTAATTTGATATCCTTGAACAGTAAACTTTTTATTACTTATAATTTTATTATAGATTTCCTCATTACTACTTATCGTAGGATTATAAGTAATATTTTTCTTAATTTCAACTCCTCGAGGATTATATACAGTATCGACATTGTACTTTTTCTTAAGCTCATCCTCTTTAGAATTTATATAATCTTCAAAATCAGCTTTTGAATCAATTACCCCTATGAGCTTACCATCCAAATAGACAGTATATGAAATAGTAGGATCACTATTTAATCTATTCATAAAGCCAAACAAACAAATTGAAAATGATAATACTACTACTAAAATTACTAATCCAAAAGTCCATTTCCTATTTACCACTATTACCACCATCCCTTTTTATTGACAAGAAAGTTGAAGTCTTTTTCTTAAACAATAAGTCTATCGTTTTAGTAGGACCATTTCTATGCTTCAATATAATAAGCTGAATTGGTGTAGGAACCTCATCAGAAGGAGGAACATCCACATCAGGAGCATGAAGTGCCGCAACAATATCAGCGTCCTGCTCTATTGATCCAGATTCTCTCAAATCACTCAATACTGGTTTTTTATCTTCTCTTTTCTCGACATTTCTCGATAACTGTGATAAGGCAACGACAGGAACTTCAAGTTCTAATGCCATCGTCTTAAGAGCCCTCGATATTTCCGAAACCTCTTGTTGTCTCGAACCAGAATATCTAAGAGAAGAATCAATGAGCTGCAAATAATCGATAATAACTAATCCCAATCCCTCTCCCTGAGTTGAAAGTTTTCGACATTTAGCTTTAATTTCCGAAGGAGTAACCCCTCCAGCATCATGAAAATAAATATTCGTATCTGCCAAAATACTAATAGCCTCATTAAATCTTCGCCAATCATCATTTTCAAGTTTTCCTGTCGATAATTTCTTATTGTCAATTTGTCCGATCGAACTAATCATTCTCATAATAAGTTGCTCGGCTGGCATTTCGAGGGAAAATATAGCAATATTCTTTTTACTACTCTTTGCAGCAGCAAGTCCAAGATTAAGTGCAAATGCCGTTTTACCAACAGCAGGTCTAGCGGCAATTATAATAAGTTGTGTAGGATGAAGACCTTCCGTAAGAGAGTCAAGTTCTCCAAAACCAGTTGTAAGTCCCTTTAATTTACCACCATTTTTAGATAAAAATTCCAAATCACTCTGAGCTTTAGTTAAAACATCTTGAATTTTTCTAAATTCACTTGTTCTTCTAAATTTCGATATATCGAGAATATTTTTTTCTGCTTCAGAAAGAGCTTCGGCAGTATCGACATCTGCTTTACTAGCATTAGTAACAATTCCCGTAGCCACCTCGATCATTTTCCTCAAAGTATATTTTTCTGAAACTAAATTTATATAATATTCAATATTGGCCCCAGTAGCAACTGAAAATACAACTTCATTCAAATATTCTACTCCACCAATTTCCTTTATTTTATCATTACCAACTAAATAAGTAGTAACCGAAGTTATATCGACAGGAGATTCATTCAAATATAGTTCCTTAATAGTATCAAATATTTTTGCATGACTCTCCAAATAAAACATATCTCGAGTAACTTCCTCACATCCCTTTTGAAGAGAATCAAGAGACCAAAACATCGAACCGAGTAAGCTCTTTTCAGCTTCGATATTTTTAGGTAGTTCTCTATTCATAATATCACCTACTTCTTTATAAGTTCAACATTAATTTTCGCAATAACCTTTTTATGTAACATGATATCGACATTAAAATTTCCAAGTGAAGACAACGGTTCATTTATCATAATCATTTTTTTATCAACATTATAACCTAATTTCTCTAGCCTTTCACATATTTGCTTACTAGATATAGATCCAAATACTTTCCCTTCTTTTCCTGAAGAAACCTCAAAAACTATTTTCTCACCCTCAAGCTTTTTCTTTACATCGTTGGCAATTTTAATATTTTCTTCTTCTTTTTTTCTATCATTTTCTATTTGATTATCTAGTATTTCACTACTTGATTTAGTATATTTAACAGCATAACCATTCTTTATTAAATAGTTAGTAGCATAACCATCGCTAACTTCCTTTATTTCATTTTTTTTACCCTGTTTCTTTAAATCTTTCAAAAAAATAACCTTCATAAAATTCCCACCTTCGTATTACTATTATACAATATTTTTTCATAGGTGTCATTATAAAAAAGAAAAAATATAGCCAATAACAGCTATACTTTTATTTACAAAATGGAATAAATCCCATAAATCTTGCTCTCTTAACCTCTTGAGCAACATGTCTTTGATGTTTAGCACAAGTACCAGTAAATCTTCTAGGTAAAATTTTACCATTATCATTAACATATTTTAAAATAACATTTACATCTTTATAATTAACTGGTTTACCTAAACACATATGACATACTTTTTTTCTTTTCTTATTACGAAATTCTGCCATTGTTTATCCTCCTTTTTAGAATGGTAAATCATTATCACTAATTTCGATAGAATCCCCAAATGCCTCAAAAGGATCTTTTTCAACCGAAACAGTTTCCATTGAAGATTCCTCTTGCATAGAATCCTGCATAGGTGGTTCTGGTAAATTATTAAAGCTACTATTAGAGCTACTTCCTTTAGCATCTAAAAAGCTAATATTGCTAGCAAGTACTTCAGTAACATAAACCTTTTTACCATTATTATCATCATAATTTCTTGTTTGAATTCTACCTTCTACCGCAATCTGATTTCCCTTTTTCTGATATTTAACTAAATTTTCAGCTTGCTTATCCCAAACTACACAATTAATAAAATCAGCTTCTCTTTCACCATTAGCATTAGTATAAGTTCTATTTACTGCAACAGAAAACTGACATACATTTCTCCCAGTAGGAGTTGTCCTAAGTTCAGGATCTCTAGTTAATCTTCCAATTAAAATAGCTTTATTCATTTTACACTCCTTATTTATCTAAGTTTATAACAAGATGTCTAACAACATTTTCATCTAATCTAGCTACTCTGTTAAATTCATTAACTGCAGCATCATCATTAGTTTCAATGTTATATAAAAAGTAATAACCTGACTTAAATTTTTTAATTTCATAAGCAAACTCTTTTTGTCCGAGTTCCTTTGATAATGTTATTTTAGCTTTACGATCCGTTAAAACCTTTTCTAATGATTTAACAGTGTTTTTAACAGAAGATTCATCAATGTCTGGTCTTACAATAAACATTATTTCATAATTCTTCATTATTACACCTCCTTTTGGACTAACGGCCCTAAACGGGCAAGGAGCTTTTCGCTCATAAGTATTATAGCAGTTTTAACAAAATAAGTAAAGAATTTTTTTCTTATTTGTATAAAATAGTATGTCATATAAAACAAAAAAATACTAAATAAGTATTGACAAAAAAAACTAAATAAAGTATGATAACTACTCACATAAAGAAAGAGGAAAAACATGGAGCAAAAAACATTTATATCAATAAATAAAACAGATATGATAAGTGACTTATTTCGAAAGCCATTAAGACCTTTAAACAACTATGCTTTCAAACCAAATGGTGGCTTATGGGCTAGCCCCTATGGCAGTGACAAATACTTTATATCAGAATGGCATGATTATATCTTCGAAAGAGAAAACCTATATTTAGCCTATTTTACCAATTCAAAAAATGCCTGTCGATTTACATTAAAAGATACTGCCAAAATACTAGAGTTTAAAGATATTAATGATTATATAATTGCTACAAAAAAATATCCATCATTACATCATGCTTTAAGCTACTATGGAGAATATGATGAAAAACACAAAGCAATTGATTTTGAATTATTATCAAGAGACTATGATGGCATATATGTAAGAAGTCCTTACATATATTCTCCCCAAACAGTAGTATTTGAAAATTGGGTTGTAAGTACCCTTTTACTATTTAATCTTCAATGCATAGAGAGCTACGAAAAAATAACAATAGATTGGAATAAAGATCCTTTTTATTACAATCCAAATTATGATGAAGAATGCTATCCATATATATCAAAAACATCTAATTTAACTGAAGTACAACCCAATTCTAAAGAATATATAGAATTATACGAAATAGTTAAAACACTATTTATAAATAACTTACTAAGTAATAATTTAGATATTTCAAGCTATGATAAATATTTCAAAAGCCTTCTCATAAATGCAAAAAAGACAATAAATACAATTTTAGAAGGATCATTTCCTCTCTGTGATGAAATAATTTCCAAATATCGAGAAAAAGGTTTTAATATAAACAAAGAATACTTCATTTTTAATATTGTTTTTAACGTACTAGCAGACTTTTTAAATAATAATCGAGATAAAATTAGTCTACTTCCAAAATCCAAAGTAAAAACTAAAGAAGACTATCATTCCATTTTACAAAGATAATAAATATTGAATAAAATATAAACTCATGCTATAATTTTTAGTAGAATAAAAGGAGGGTACCATGTTAGATATACTATTAGACTCGATAATAGATGTTTTAAAAATATTACCATTTTTATTTATAGCCTTTTTAATAATAGAATTCATAGAACATAAATTATCAAATAAAAATAAAAATATCATAACTAAAAGTAAAAAATATGGCCCCATCATTGGAGCCTTACTTGGATCAGTTCCTCAATGTGGCTTTTCAGTTATGGCAACTAATCTCTACGTTACCAGAATAATTACCCTTGGAACATTAATTTCTATATATTTATCTACAAGTGATGAAATGCTTCCCATCTTAATATCTCAAAAAGCCAATATTTCTACCATATTAGCAATAATAATATTGAAAATAATACTTGGATTAGTATACGGATTAATAATAGACCTAATTCTCCGCAAGAAAAATAAATTAGAAGAAAAACAAAACTATCAAATTTGTAATGAAGAGCACTGTCATTGTAAAGATAGTATCATCAAGTCAACCATTAAACATACATTTAATATTTTTATCTTTATCTTTGTAACAACATTCATATTAAATATTGTTTTTGTCTATGTTAATAAAGACATTATCTCCAAGATATTTCTTAGTAACACTATTTTTGCACCCATCATAACAAGTATAATCGGTTTAATTCCTAATTGTGGAGCAAGTGTAATTTTAACAGAATTATATCTAAATAATACTATAACTTTTTCATCATTAATTAGTGGCTTACTGACAGGAAGTGGAACAGCACTATTAGTCCTATTCAAAGAAAACAAAAATATCAAAGAAAATATTTCAATTATTTTAATACTATATTTTCTTGGAGCATTATCAGGAATAATAATTGAATTTATAAGTAAAATATTATGAGAATAGAATAAAATTTATTCTTTATTTATACTAAAAATGTAGTATCATCAATAAATTGATAATTAGTTTTATATTTAATTTGTCTAATTAATCTAAATAAGCTATCATCTTTTCCCTTAGCTTCGATCATAATATCTATATCATAATCATATTTCTTTATAATATCAATAAAACTCAAAAAATCTTCAATATTAATATAATCATTATGACTACGATATTCTTTTTTATTTTTAGGAGATGAAAAATGTATTTTAGGATTCATATTATTCCAAGTTTTAAAAACCTCTTCCATATCAAAATCACTTTTATTACAACAATGATGATGGTAATCTAAAACAACAGGTACATTAATTATCTTAGATATAAAAAGAACATCTGAAACATTAAATATTTTATCATCATTTTCAATAGCTATAATATTTTTTAAATATTTAGGCAATTTATTAAAATTATTGATAAATCTTTTAATTGAATTTTCTTTTCCCAAAACATTACTTCCAACATGTAATACTAATATCTTTTTCTTAATTCCCAATGCTTTAAGTAAATTATAATGATATTTTAATATTTTTATACTATTCTTCACAACTTCTTTTTTTGTACTATTTAAAACACAAAATTGATCTGGATGAAAGTCAACTCTCATATTGACATCAGCTATTTTTTTCCCTATTTTATTATAGTATTCTCTATACTTATCAATATAGTCGAAGTAAACATCATCTTTCGTTGCTAAAGGTATAATTCTAGAAGACATTCTATAAAAATGAATATTATTTTTTATATTATAATCTATTATCTCATCTAAAGCCTTCAAATTAGACAAAATCACTTTATTCAATTTATCAAAATTTTTACTTTTAATATATTCACTATAAGTAAAAGGACTAGAACTAGTTATATTAAGAGAATTACTAATCGCAACATATCCAAGTCTTATTTTCATCAAATCACCACTAATAATATGCTCTTTATCTTTTCAATAATTATCGTTATTTATCTTTTTACTTAAAATTTGCATTTTTTTCATTGAAAATTTAGAAAACAATTGACAAACATACAATTTTATAGTAGAATTATTATTGCCTACTGATGCAGGTGTAGTTTAATGGTAGAACCTCAGCCTTCCAAGCTGACTGCGTGAGTTCGATTCTCATCACCTGCTCCATTGGGAAATCTGTCCGAACTTTTATAAAGTAGGGCTTAAATATATAAAGTATCAATTTCAAAAGAAGTTGGTACTTTTTTAATGCTTAAATTAAAGAAAGGATAGGTTTATATGGTAAATATTATTAAAACAAAATTAGAGTTAGATAATGAATTAAAGAAGAAAATTGAATTTATATGTAATTTTTGTAATACTACTCCTACTATTATCAATGGTAATATTCGTAAAATAGATAAAACAAATATAACATATATTGAACCTCATAGAATAATTATTAAACAAACTACATTTTTAGCATTTAACTACTCTAATACTTTGTATATTGATAATTTATCAAAAGGTATAGAATTAAAAGATTTAGAAACCTTTATTAAACAATTAAACTAAAACTAGATAAATATACCAACTTCACTAAAAACTCGTTATATTGGGCTTAAAATAGACTTTATGTCTTGACTTTTATATAAAATTTTATATAATAAACAACCAAGAAACAAGTTTTATGTTTGGTGGGGTTAATGTAAAACAAAGTTAAAAGTACAATTTATATAAAATAACCATTAGAGGTGTCAAAGACATAAAAATTGTTTTTAGTCTTTGTTGCCTCTTTTTTGATAATAAGAGATAGAAAGGAATTGATTAAATGAGCGAAGAAAAACATATTGCTGGAATTTATATTCGTGTTTCAACTGAAGACCAAGCTCGTGAGGGTTTTAGTTTACCAGAGCAAGAAAAAAGACTTCGTGCTATGTGCGAATATAAAAATTATGAAATTTATAAGATTTATAAAGATGCAGGAATTAGTGCCAAAACAGGAAATCATAGACCAGCATTTGAAGAATTAAAGGAAGATATAAAAAACAAAAAAGTAGATACTATTGTTGTTTTAAAACTAGATAGATTAACAAGAAGTGTTTATGATATGGAAAATATAATGAAATTTTTAGAAGAAAATAATGCTTATCTTGATTGTGCCAATGATGATATAAATACTACTAATGCTAATGGTAGAATGGTTGCAAGATTACTTACAACAGTTAGTCAAAACGAAATAGAAAGAACTAGTGAAAGAACAAAAATAGGTTTAGCAGGTGCAATTAAAGAAGGCAATATTCCTCATAAAACGCCCTTTGGTTATAAACGTGTAAATAAAAAACTTGTGCCAGATCCTCTTACCAAAGACCAAGTTATTAGAATATTTAATTTATACTATGAGGGTAATTCTTATCAAACAATAAGTAATATTTATAATCAAGAACAAGTATTTGGAAAAACAAATTGGTGTGATAGTACTATTCTAAAAATATTAGAAAATGAAATTTATAAAGGAGATTTTGTTCATGGTAAAAGGACAACCAATCCCACTTATTATGAAAATGTTGTTGAGCCACTTGTATCAAAAGAATTATGGGAGGAATGTCAAGTCCAAAAAAGGAAAAATTCACGAAATTATAAAAGGGATAAGGTATACTTGTTTCTCCAAAAACTTAAATGTCCTAAATGTGGAAGAATATTAGGTGGAAATGCAACTCGAAAGAAAAATGGTAATATTTATTATTACTACCAATGCCATAATTGTAAAATATCAATTAAAGAAATTGAAATAGAAAAAGAAGTTAAAAAATTACTTGCTGATATTTTAGAATATGATAATGTTGTTAATGAATTTTTCTTACCAGTATTAAAATCTAAACTAAATAATCCAAAAGAGAAATTAGAAAAAGAATTAAAAGTTTTAGATAATAAAAAAGAAAGAATAAAAAAAGCATATATAGATTCTCTATTTACAGAAGAAGAATTTAAAGAAGAAACAAAAATAATTGAAAATCAAATTCAGTGTATTAATTCTAAATTATTGGAAAACGAACAAACCGAACAATTAAATTTTACTGTTGATGATATTCTACTTAAAAGAGATATGGATTTCATTAATAAAGTAAAACTACCAATATCTTATTATGCTTTTAATGATAACTGGGATTTATTAGATAGAGAAATAAAAGCAAATATTATTATGAGATATATTGACAATATAGAATTAGAAATAGTAAGAGGAAAGTATAAGGTAAAACAAGCCAATTTTAGAAATACATTTTATAGTGAATTTGAAGAACTTTATAAGCAAGGTTATATTGATATTAAACGACCATTAATTTTCAATTTTGATGGTATATGTGTAGATGTAAATGTTAGATATAGCGAGTATCTACCAATAAAAAAAGTAATGCAACATTTATATAGATTAAATGAATATTATGAGGTTGATTTGTATAAAGGTAATTTTTATAAAGAAACAAAAAGACTAGATATGTTGCCATTAAAAAAAGGTGAAGTGCCAATTAGAATATTCCCATTACAAGATAAAAATAATGGAAATGAGAATTGGGTATCAATGGGAATGCTTATTACAAAAAATGTTCCAAATGATATAAAGGTAAATATAAGAGATGTGTTTGAGACAATACCTGCTGAAATTACAAAAGATGATATTGTTAGTCAAGAACAACTTTAGTTGCTCGTCTTGATTCTTGACTAACAAAAAAAAGGAAAGACATAATGGAAAAATCTCAAAAACAAAAATAATTTTTTGCTTTTTGATGTTATCTATAAAAAAAATTTTTTGCTAACTTTTTTCTAAAAAGTTATAACAAACGTGGCACGTTTTGTTGAACTAGGTTCAATGAAAGTGGCGATAGTTTGTAAATAAAATTATGAAAATAATTGCTTATGGAATTTGCAATTACTTTGAATAATTTTCATAGATAAAATAATAAGTGATACTTGTTATTTTATCTAAGTCTTATGTAGTTTTAATGCTTATGCTTTGCTTAGCATTATTACAGAATAAGACAAGCGGTTTCTAAGGTTGCTTAAACCTTAGCCCCCAGATTTTGATGTATGCGTCAAAATCTATAGGGGGTTAGAAATTCCGTCAAAACAAAATTGCACTATCATATATAATAAATGCTATTTTAAAAAGGAGGTCTGGTTGATATGGAAGAATTATCTTATTCATTACATTTAAGTAATGATAAAAATAAGACTAAACGAGCAAAACAATATGCTAAAAAAAGTGGTAATACTTCTACTTCATTTAGTAATAATGCAATACAAAATCATCAGCAATTATCAAAAGTTGATAAACATAATTTAAGAAAATATGATGATAAAAAAGAATTGATTTATACAATCAAAGGTACTTCTTCTGTTGTGGAAGATACAAAAAAATTGTATTTAGATTTGTTTGAGAATGCACGAATTAAATATAATCAAAAACAAAAAAGAAATGATAGAAAGATAGAAAATTATTTTAATCATATTTCTAATGATAATAAAAGAGACCTTGCTTGTGAGATAATTATTGAACTTGGTAATATGGATTTTTGGAATGATAAAGACGATAAATTTAAGAAAAAAATGATAGAAGTTTTTAAAGAACAAATAGACGATTTAGAGAATGTTGTTCCTAATTTTAAAATAGCAAATGCTACAATACATTTTGACGAGTCATCCCCACATCTTCATATTGTTGGTGTTCCTTTTAAAATAGGAATGAAAAATGGTATGGAGGTTCAAGTTGGAAAAAGTGATGTCTTTACTACTGATAGTTTACGAAACATACAAGATAAAATGCGAATATATTGTATCAATTCTTTTAATAGAATTTATAATTTAAACTATACTCTAAAAACAAAAGAAGATGGTCGTAACCAAGATATTAATGTTAAAAATATGACTAATTATAGAGAACTAAAAAAAGAACAAGAAAAGAATAAAAAACGACTTAATGAATTAAACGAGAAAGCAGATAATTTACAAAACAAATCTAATCAAATTACGGCAATTATTGATAACTTAAAACCTAATAAGTTAAATAAAAATAACTACACTATTTCAAGCAAAGATGTTGAAGAAATTAAAACTTTTATAAACCAAACTAATGAAACTACTTCTAATTTAAAATCAACAAACGATTTAACTACTATACTTGAAAAGTACGAAGAAGATTTAAAAAATCACTCTAACGAAGTAAAAAACTTACAAAGAAAAATTAAAATTCGTGATGAAAAAATAGAAGATTTAAAATTTGATTTAGAGAATGCAAATGATACTGTTGATGAATTAGAGGATAAAGTGTCAGCACTTCAACAAGCATTAGATTATTTTAAAGAGTTATGGAGAAAGTTTATTGAATTTTTACAAGATAAATTTTTCTCTACTAATAAGTATGACGATTTTATAAACGAATTACATGAGAAAAATGTCATTGATGATAATGACTTAGATAATATACAAAATAATTATAAAGATAATGAAAAAGATGATTTTGAAAGATAAAACTATCTATTTCAAAATTCATCTTTTCATTTTCTCTTTGCCACAAATTTCATTTATAGATATTTTAAATTCCTTACAAAACTTGTAAAGATTAGAAGTTGAAATACAAATTAAACCTTTTTCATATCTAGTAATACATGCTTGAGTAACATCAAGTATATCAGCAATATTTTCTTGTGATAACTCATGTTTTAATCTTATAGTTTTCATATTATTTCCAAGTGTTTTCAAATTTAAACCTTTAATTAAGTTTTTATGAGATTTATTATTAGTTAATCCTAATACATAATCTAAACTATAATTAAAATAATCAGCAAAATCACATAAATATTTAAGAGGAATAATATTAATGCCTAGTTCCCATAAAGAATAAGTAGAACGATTAACCTTTAATATTTCAGCCATTTTCTCTTGGCTTATATCATTATCTTCTCTAATATCTTTAAGTTTTGAAAAATCTATCATACATCTCACCTATATTAATTTTCCCATTTAGTGAGATAAATATAGATAAATTGCTATTTTAAGTTATTATTTTTGCTATTTTGTGTTATAATTTTTATTAAAGAGAGGGAGGATTTATAAATGAATAAAATAGATAATAAAAATGAACTTGAAAACAAAATAATAGATTTATCTTTATATAATAGCATTGAAGAATCTAATCTATACATTAATTTTTTAAATAATCAAGTAAAATTTTTTGAGAGCCATCTTAAGTATTTAAAAGATTCGAAACCTTTATTTTTTCAAAAGAAGAAGTTAGAAAAACATAATAAAGAAATTGAAAAATATGAGAATAAAATTACAGATATTTATTCTAAAATTGGAAAAGAAATTGAAGAAGTAAAAAAGATACAAGATATACTTTCTATATAATTTAAAATAACTTATAAATGAAAATAGAAACACTTTAAATATTTTTTTTGTTATATTTATTTATATACAAAAAAATATATACTTAACATAGAAATTAAGTATATATAAAGAGAAAATAATTGTAAAATATATTTTATATAAATTTATTGAAAGAATTTCATAAAATCTATTGCTTAATAAAAAATAAATTGTTAAAATATATTTAGAAGTTGATACTTATGTAGTATTAATTCCTAATTAGTGAGTAAAAGTTTGAAATAACTTAACCACTCGCTCCAGTGACGTTTCTGTTCGAACTTTTATAGTTTGAACTTAACATATAATCAATCCGTTCGGGTTGATTTTTTTGTGTTTTACAAAAAAGTTAACAAAGAAAGGACGGTGTTTTATGATAAAGTTTACGACGCAAGAGTTAGAAATGGAAAGTAACTTAAAGCAAAG
>CANQPC010000003.1 GCA_947625625.1 uncultured Bacilli bacterium | reverse complement strand
AATAAAAATCATCATAAAGCCATATAAACACTAGGCTAAACGGTGATTTTTTGCTTTATTAACTGTCAAACTCGGGACTCAACATTTTTAACTACCCGCTTTTTTAACAAAACGCAATAGTTATTTTATTATCTATTTTTCACTCCAAATTATTACTAAATACATTTTATATTGTATTATATTTCCTAGTAAGTTTCCTAATAAAATTTGTTAAAACATTGCAAACTAAATAGTATCTGTGTTATAATTAATTTATCAAATACAAATGAATCTGTTATAATGGTGTGCATAACCCTTTTAGTAATCGCTCCAATATGATAGGAAACTCGAACTTTTGATATTTCGAGAATAATAAATGCTAACAGAAATGTTAGTTTTTTTGTTATTTAAGAAAGGATAAGTGATTAGAGTATGACAATAGAAACTAAAGAATTAGAAATAAGAGATGAACTAAAAAGAAAAGTTGAAATGATATGTAAGTTTGCTTGTGCTAAACCAACTATCATAAATGGAAATATCAAAAGTATTAAAGAAACAAATATTGCTTATGTAATGCCACATATTATTAAAATTAATAATATTAATTATTTAATGTTCAATAAATGTGATGATATTTTTATTAATGGCTATAATGAAAAAATTAAGTTTAAAAATTTAAAAGATTACATTAAAAAGCATATTTAAGTAGTAAAAATTTATAGATTAATTATTTTTAACTTAAATAATGGAGTTATAAATTTTTTCTTTATACACTTCCATTTTGAAACAACATCAGTCTTACAAAGACTGTTTTTTTATCAAATTTATGTAGTCAGCTTAAACTAAAGTTTCTTATTACTTTTATAACTTAAATTTTCCATAATAGTTCAAATAATCCATACTATTTTTTTAATAATAATATGTAAAGTCATCCATCAAACAAATTAATTATTTTCATATAAATAATTAAATTTATGCATTTCTAGATGTTTATCTGATTTATCATATTTCATTACATATATTTCATAATTACCAGATATTTCAGGCAAAGTATTATATTCATCAATAGTCTTATTATAAATCGAATAGTAAGTATTATCATCAGCCCTAAATTCTAATGGAATTAAAACTTTTAATTCCGAATTTATTTCTCTACTTAAAACCCAATTACTATTATTTTCAATACTATCTACCAAATCACTTACATCTACCTTATCATAATAAACATTCATTATCATATAATCAGTTTTATCTTCATCAAAATAAGTTCCCCAATCTTGAATTTCAAGATTACCATTATCTGGAAGACTCACGTCGATTATATTTCTATAAGCATCTATTTTTCTATAGTCTTGTGAGAAAGTTGGAAATAAACAAAATGAACCATATATTAATAATAAGAAGCCAATTATAAATCCTCCAACAATATTTTTAGTACACTTAAATCCAGCCTTCTTATATTTAAAACCAAGAATCACTGACAATAATGGAACTGGTAACCAACACCAGAAAACCCAAGTATTTTTAATAAAATTAAACCCATGTTGAGGATTAATCTTATCAGCTAAAGACATCGACCATAATGATCCCCATAAACTACATATAGTTATGATAAACAGTATAATCATAAATTTTTTAATAAAATTAGGATTATGATATTTTCTTACGCCTTTAAAATTAGATTTATCGCCAAGACAATTTTCTAAATTATTAAATTTTTCCCTTATAAAATTTATCAGTTCCAAATCACATGAATTTTTTTGAATAATTATTATTCTATTCTCCTTAGACATCTTTAAGTAAAAGTTTGTATCAGTTTCAATACAGCGCTCTATATCATTGTAATTAACCTTTATAGTTATTTTTTCACTCTGTCTCAAAAGATAATCATCATAAAATTCAATATGAATTTCCATATCAAATATTTCTTTCTTCTGCATCAAATAAAAATATTTTTCAGCAAAATGTTCTAATCTAACTTTATATAATATCATTAAAAATATTTGATATACCACCAAAAATATTAATGTAATAACTAAATTTCTAGAGAAAATTGCTATTATTGAGGTAATTATCAAATTTAATAATGTTCCCCAAATTACATAAGTCCAATATATTTGCGGAAAATACTTAGACATTTTTTTATATTCAAAAGCATCAATTATACTTTCACATGTATATAAACATCTATTATTTTCTTTTTTCTTTGCCCCCTTTTTTGAACTTTCTGTCTTAACCGTAGCTTTTTCTTCTAATTTAGTCATATATTGAATTTCTTTTGTTGTCCTTATTTTAGAATTACTTTTTTTAATTTTATTGACAATTAACGATATAACAAAAGAAATAACAAACCAAAAAATTAAAACAATTAACATTCCTACAAAAAATTCAGTCCAATTTGCAGGTTCATTATTAGATTCATCAGGTAGAAACATTCCAAGAATTCCTAATATTGATATACAAATTGATGGAATTCCAAATAATTTTAAGAAAAATTTCGATTTCAAAATTTTTTCTTTCTTTTTAACTACTTTTGCCACAATTAACCACCTCTAAACAAAATAACAACACATTTATAAATGCCTCAATAGCCAATAAACAATTTCTTTCCCAGTTCATTTTTTTTACAAACAACTCAAATAATATTCAAATAATTCACGATTTATCTAATTAAAGTCTAATATAACATGCAAATTTATAAAGTATTTTCAAGTTATCTTTTTACTAATTCTATATTCTAATCAATTACAATATTACTATTATTATCTTTTATCTAATTCCAATATAAACTTATTTAAACTTTCATACCACTTAAACATAGCACTCTTTCTATTTGCATACTTATTAAATTCCTCTTCCGTATAATCTTTCGTAGTCTCTTTCCATCTACTCAAACATCTATCATAACAAGTCTTTATGCTAGTTCTCATTACGATAACTTGTCCTTTCAATATCGAATAATCTTTAATATTTCTATACTGAGCCGAATCAATAACAATAGTCTTATTTCTATTTTTAAAATAATCTAATATTTGCAAGTAGCAGTTGTCGAAATCATTTATCATATCTTCTTTATTTCTATTTTTAAATAATTCTCGCACTTCTAAACTTTCCTTATTGTCAGAGGGCTTATCACTAAACACAATATCAGTATCTATAACTATGTAGTTATCATCATTAATATATTTATTACTATAAAATGATTTACCACTTCCAGATTCACCAGTTATATTAATTACCCTATCACTTGTTATATTTTTAATATAAGGATCTTTATCAACAAATCTACTAATTAATAAATCTGATTTTACTTCTTCTAATAGCTCACCTATTAAATTAACTGTTTCACTACAATCTTTTCTATCATTCTTTCCACCATGACTTATAAAATCATTCCACTCTTCTAATACTTCGTCTATGTTATCTTTGTTTACCTTATCTCTTAGAATTTCGAGGGCCGTTTTTTTATAATTCATTATTGCAACAGCACCCAATGCTTTATAATAAGATTTTTCAGGTATATTAGATATTCTGTAAAAATGAAGTGCTAAATCATCATCTATTTTTCTAGGATTTCTAACTATTATTTTATTTGCTCTATATATTGTTGTTGCTCCTTCTAATTTAATATTTTCTGCATCATTTGGAACTTCAACATCATAAATTGTATCACCACGATGTAACCATCTTAATATACAATCTTCAGTTGTGTAATTAAATCCTCCAAAATCTCTACCATTATCAGCTTTTGGACTCCATTCAGTTGCAATATTTACATCATCTATCTTATATTCAAAATTAGCACCTTTGTTTCCAAACATCACTTTCACATATTTACTCATATTCTTATCACCTCAAGCTATTAAAACACTAAAAATAATTATTTTATTAATTATATAACTAAACTTATAAATCCACCAAAAATCTCTAAAAATTAACTTTTAATTAAATTAGGATTAATTAAACTAAGAGAAACTTTTCCCTTTTCTAAAGATATACTATCGACATAACAAGTAACAATATCGCCAACCGAAACAACTTCCATTGGATGTTTAATATATCTATCTGTAAGCTTTGAAATATGAGCGAGTCCATCTTCATGTAACCCAATATCAATAAAAGCACCAAAATCGACCACATTACGTACTGTACCTTGAAGTTCCATTCCTACTTTAAGATCCTCAATCTTAAGTATATTGCTCTTTAAAATAGGCTTTTCAAAATCATCTCTAAAATCTCTATTAGGCATTTTTAAACACTTAACAATATCTTCCAAAGTATATTTATCTGTATCTAATTCTTTAGCCAAATCTTCCAAATCAATACTATCTAATTTTTTACTAAGCTCTAAACTACCTATCTCGTTAATACCAAATCCAATCTTTTTCAATAATTTATCAGCGGTTTTATAACTTTCAGGATGAATTGAAGTAACATCCATAATATTATCTCCATCAATTACCCTCATAAATCCGATCGACTGCTCGTAGGCCTTAGAACTCAATATTTTCTTATCGATAATCTCCTGTCTCGAATTAATCTTCCCCTTTTCTTCACGATATTTTATAATCTTATCTATCATCGTTTTAGTAAGACCAGATACATATTTAAGTAGTGATGGACTTGCCGTATTAACATTGACACCTACATTATTGACACATTTAGAAACTACAAAATCAAGAGAATCATTAAGCCTTTTTTCATTAACATCATGTTGATACTGTCCTACCCCAATACTTTTACTATCAATTTTAACAAGTTCAGATAAAGGATCTTGAAGTCTTCTTGCAATACTAATAGCACTTCTTTTTTCGACAGTCAAAAGAGGAAATTCTTTTATAGCAAGAGGACTTGCCGAATAAACACTAGCCCCAGCTTCACTTACAATAACATATTTAATATCTTTTTCCTTATATTCCGATATTACTTCCGCTACTAATCTTTCACTTTCTCTAGAAGCCGTACCATTTCCGATAGCTACAACATCAATATCATATTCTTTAAATAACTTTTTAATTATCTCTTTAGCTTCATTCCATTCATTTTTAGGTTCATGTGGGTATATTACCGATATATTAAGGACACTAGATGTTGGCGACACTACAGCAAGTTTACATCCCGTTCGATAAGCCGGATCAAAACCCAAGACAGTAATATCTTTCATAGGAGGAGTAAGTAATAAATTTTCCAAATTATTTCCAAATACTTCTATAGCCCCTTCTTCTGCAATTTCCTTAAGTTCTGCCCTAACTTCTCTCTCGATACTAGGAAAAATAAGTCTTTTATAACTATCTCTAATAGCATCTTTTACAATGTCTACACAACAATTATTTTTATCTTTAATAATCTTACTTTCCAAATAGTTAATAACATAATCATTATCGATAACTATTCCTACTGATAACACATTTTCTCTTTCACCTCTATTAATAGCAAGAACCCTATGCGGTTTAATATACTTTATTTTTTCTTCATAATCATAATACATTTCATATATTTTGCTACCATCAGAAGCCCCTTTCTTTTTCTTCGATTTTATAATCCCATAATTCTTCATATTATTTCTAATATACTTTCTAAAAAAAGCATTGTCACTTATCCATTCAGCAATAATATATTTAGCTCCCAAAATAGCATCTTCAATACTAGTAACATTATCGTTTACATATGCAGTAGCGGCCTTTTCAACATTATTACATTTAAAAGACATAATTATTTTAGCAAGAGGCTCCAATCCATTTTTAATAGCCTCTGTAGCCTTTGTCTTTTTCTTTTCCTTGAAAGGCCTATAAATATCTTCTACTTCGACAAGTTTTTGAGAATTCATAATATCAGCTTTAATATCATCAGTAAGTAAACCTTTTTCATCAATTAACCTAATGACATCCTCTTTTCGTTTTAACAAATTAACCTGATATTCATAAACTTCATTTATTTTTCTAATTTGCTCTTCATCTAAAGCTCCAGTAGCTTCTTTTCTATATCTAGCAATAAAAGGTATTGTACTACCTTCCTCTAATAATTTTAATACCGCTTCAATTTGCGTATTTTTAACATTTAATTCTTTACTTATATCACTAATTATCTCATTATTCATTTCTATCACTCTTTCATCTCATTTATCTTTTCTACTATTAGCAAACTTAATAATATCATTACCATATTTATTTCTCATATCGTCGATAACTTCTTGTAATTTTTCATCATGCTTACTATTATCAATAACATTATTATCGAATATTGATAGCTGTCTTTTCCTTTCCGTCGATAGTCCACTTATAAACACACATATACTTCTTACACCATCTTCACCATTCCATAATTTATCAAATAAATAATTCGCATTATTGTAAATTTCTTCATCAGTTGAGATACTAACATCTAATTTTTCTTGTTTACTTATCTTTTCAAAATAGTTATATTTTAACCATACTCCTATCGTATCTGCATACATTCTATTGTCTCTTAATTTTTTACCTATATCCATTGATAATCTCATAATAACTTCTCTTATACTATCTTTATTAGTATAGTTATATTCGAGCACAGTAGAAGAAGATATACTCTTCACTTCATCTCTCTCACTATATACAGGACTATCGTCGATACCATTAGCATAATTATGCATTATCTTACCAAATGATTTAAACTTTTGAGTTAATACCTCTTCCTTAACTATTGCAAGGTCGCCTATCGTATTAATTCCCATCTCTCTAAGTTTCCTACTGGAAGATTTACCAATCATAAATAAATCTTCAATTGGCAAAGGAAACATTTTACTTGCAATTTCATTGACAAACAAAGTATGAACCCTATTAGGCTTTTCAAAATCAGAAGCCATTTTAGCCAAAAGTTTATTATTTCCCACACCGACATTTACTGTAAACCCAAATTTATTAAATATATCATCTTTAATCTTATAGGCAAGTTTAATCGGGTCGCCAAACAAATTTCTACTGCCAGTATAATCCAAAAAACATTCATCTATTGAAAACCTTTCAATAATATCTGTATAATTACATAAATAATCGTACATTTTATTAGAAAAATACCTATATACTTTAAAATTAGGTGGATATATTTCTAAGTAAGGGCATTTCCTCCTAGCTAAATAGATAGCTTCTCCAGTAACAACTCCCTTCTTCTTACACAAATTACTTTTAGCTAATACGACTCCTTTTCTCTTTGTTTCATCTCCCCCAATTATTGCATATCTATTTCTAATATCCTTATTTACCCCATTCTTTAACATCCATACAGCGGACCAACTCAAAAAAGCATTATTAACATCAATATGCAAAATTATTCTCTCCATTTTATACCTCGACAAAATAATCAGTCTTGTATACTTTATCATTAACCATTAAATAAATTGTATATTTACCTGATAGACCATTTAAATTAATATATTTAATATCATTAATCTCATATATTCTCTTATCAAAAAATTTATCTAATATTAAATATACAACATCATCAGTACTATTCTCAATCCTAATTCTTTCAACTTCTTTAGTAATTTCTACCCCGTCGATCATCTTTTTATCATAATTAAGTAAAGATACCTTTTTCTTCGCCATTTCCGTTTTATTAAGTAAACCATATCTATTAGAAGGAATAATTCTATATTCATTAATTTCATCATAAAAATTATTCACATTAGCTCCAGTATCATAAGATATTTCTTCTAACCCATTTTCATTGACAACATAATAAGTATCATCTTTACATACAACTATCTTATCATCTATATTTCCAAGATACGTAAAATTGTCATTCTCCATAATATCATCAACCAATTCTCCAGTTTGTAAATCAATTAATAAAACATCACTACTGAGAACTAAAATATTATCATTATAAATCGCATTAACACCATAATATGAATTTTCTAGTAAATATTCATTAAATATCTTTCCCAGTAAATTCATTTTATAAATAGATATTGCTCTCCCATTTTCATCATATCTATTACTTCCTATAATAATTGAAGAATCACTATTAAAAGTAATATTTCCGTAATATTTTTCATTCAAATACCATCTAACATCATTATTAGAATCAACAGCATAAGGATAGTTAACATTATAAAAAGTAAAATTACCATAACTACCACTACTACTAAATTCAAAATCATCAGGAAGACTTTCCGTTTTAATATCTATCTCTTTAGTCTTATTTTCACTCGTTAAAATAACCGTATTATTATAGTCAGCATATAAACCATATATAGGAATATAATGATACTTATTTTTAGGAAAAGTATAATTAATATCATTATCATTTTTCCCTTTAATAGTAATAGAAACATTACTATAATCATCAGTTTCAAACATCACTATAGCGGTAAGAGGACTATTACCATAAGGATTAACTATAACATTAGGATTATCAATAGAATAACCATAACAAGTAAAATAAACTTCCCTATTAGTTTGAATGCCAATAGCATCCTTTTCTTCTAAAATTTCTACATTACCAGTAACTATTATACTTCCAATAATAGAAATACCAATAATAAAAACAATAAATATTACTATTAAAATATACACTTTTTTCATAATACCACTACTAACATTGTACCAAATTTCTATTAAAAAGTCATTGCTTTTCAAGAAAAATAAAAAATTTACCATTTCACTTTATTTACATAAAAAAAAGTAAATAATAATATACTATTACTAGGAGGAAAATCATGGAATTAAAAAAAATAAATCTTAAAAAATTAAACTTAAAGCAAATAAAAATAATTGCGGTAATTGGTATTTTTTTAATATCATTTTTATCACATTTTGCCTATGATATTTTCCCAAATATTATTTTTTCCTTTTTCTTTCCAGTAAACGAAAGTATATGGGAACACATGAAAATATTATTTACTTCTACTCTCATTTATGGAATAATTGATTATCTATTACTAAAAAAGAATAACATTAAATACAATAACTTTCCATTTCAACTATACTTTACAGCCATATCATCGATTCCCATCTATCTTGTAATATATATTCCACTATATAAATTACTTGGAGAAAACATGTTTATAGCCATTTTTCTAATGTTTTTAGTCTATGTCTTCGAACAGTTCATAAGCTATAATATTTTAAAAGAAAAAGAATATAAAATATTAAATATACTAATAATACCTATCATTATATCATGCTACTTAGGATTTATCTATCTCACCTACAACCCACCTAAAAATTACATTTTTTATGATACAAAAGAAAAAAAATATGGAACTGACGATTATCAAAATAACATTTCAAAAACCTCTCAAATCAAATAAATTTGAAAGGTTTTTTATTTTATACTTTTCCTTACGTAAATATTATAATTTTTATATTTTCAAATACTTTCTTACCGCCTGATAACTACCGATCATTCCGACAACTATACCAATAAGTAGTAATAAAGCTGAAGTTTCATATACGAATGGAACAGGATCTACGAGTGCAACTAAAGACGAACCAAATAGTTTTCCTCCAAAGAAATCATAGAGAGCACCATAACCAAATACAGTTATTGCTATTGGAGCGGCCGCACCTAAAACACCAATAAATAATCCTTCCAAAATAAATGGTATTTTGATCGATATATTTGAAGCACCGACAAGTCTCATAATTTCAATTTCTCTTTTTCTTGAATAAATAGCAAGCTTAATTGTATTAGCAATTAAGAAAGCCGTAACCAAAATAAGAGCAATAACAGCAACAAGTGAAATCTTATCGACAACATTAAATACCACTACTAACTGATGTACGATATCTTCTCCATAATTAATATCGTGAATTCTATCTTTTGTAAAAGATAATTTCTTTACATCATTGACCGTATCATCAATCTTCTCAATATCATTAACTTTAAACATATAACTGTCGAGAAGAGGATTTGTCTCATCCGTCCAAGAATCCACTGTCGTAGCAAAGACATTATTACCTTCTTTTAACTCTTCAGCCGAATCAGATTTCGACTTAAATTCGATACTCTCAGTATTAATATTTTCTATCGACTTTAATTCTTTTTCGATTGTCTTTTCCTCTTCCGAAGTTGTCTCTTTCTTTAAAAACAAGACGACAGTAACATCTTTACGAATAGAATTTGAAAAATGTTCGACGTTAGAAGATAACACCAAAGAAACACCCACTACTATCAAAGTAATTGTTATACATAAGATTGATGCCAAAGACAAAGAAAAATTTCTAAATACACCATGTAGAGCATCACGAAAATATCTTTTAATAGCCCTAAGCCCTCTCATTACAATAACTTCCTTTCTCTATATCTTTAGCAAGTCTTCCATGATCTAAAAGTATTACACGTTTCTTCATTTTATCGACAATATCTCTATCGTGAGTAGCCATTATAATCGTCGTTCCCATAGCATTAATTTCATCTAAAACCTTCATTATTTCCATCGATGTATCAGGATCCAAATTTCCCGTAGGCTCATCACAAATAAGAAGTTTAGGCTTATTCACAATAGCTCTAGCAATAACTACTCTCTGTTGTTCTCCTCCAGATAATTGATCTGGAAATTGTCTAACTTTATTCTTAAGACCAACCAAATCCAATACTTCCATAACTCTTTTATGAATATCTTTTTTATCGTAACCCAATACTTCCATAGCAAAAGAAACATTCTCATATACCGTTAGTTTAGGAAGTAATTTAAAATCTTGAAAAACTACTCCTAATTTTCTTCTAAGTACATATACCTTTCTATTTCGAAGTTTAGCAACATTAATACCGCCTATGATAATTGATCCCTTATCTGGTTTTTCTTCACGATATAACATTTTAATAAGAGTCGATTTTCCACTACCCGAAGCACCAATTACAAATACAAATTCACCTTTTTTAATACTCAAATTTAAATCATATAAAGCTACTGTTCCAGTTTTATAAGTTTTTTGAACATCACTAACTCTAATTAACTCCAAACTACATACCTCCATATCTGTAATAATAATTATAACATTATTTTTAATATTTTAAAACACGTTTATTTAACTTTACATAATTTTCCTAAATTAGATTATTATCTAATTAATTGTTTTGTTTAATCCAACTATTTCATATGTATCTGTCACCAAAAAGAAAGCACTACTATCGATCTTTTTAATAACCTCTTTTAATTTAATATAGTCAACTGTCGGAATAACACAAAGTAGCATTTTTTTCTTTTTATCAGAATATCCACCTCGTGCATTGACAATTGTCACCGTATATTTTAAATTATTAGTAATATACTCTTTTACATCCAAAGGATTTTTCGTTATAATATAAAAAGCTTTATTTCTCGAAATTCCTATCATAATTCTATCACTAACCGTCAAATAAATATATAGAGCAATAGTAGAATAAATCATTTTATCTATACCAAAAACAAATACACAGATAAATAACATAAATATATTACATATCATTCGCACTTTCTCATAAGAAAATTTAGTTTTCTTATCTATAATCTCGTATAGTGCTTCAAATCCTCCCATACAAAATCCACTTTTTTTAATAATTCCATACCCAATTCCATACAAAGCACTTCCTATAATTACTAAAAAGAGAAGAGAAATATTATCGAGCAAAATTACCTTTCTTATAATCGAAGTAGCTTTAATAAATATCGGAAAAAAAATACTTCCCAGGAAAATTCTTTTACCATAATAAATTCCACATATACCAAAACTTAAGACGAGTATGACAGAATAAATAACAAAAACCATTAATGAAAAGTCAATATTAATATAGTTATTTAATAAAGTTGCTAAACCAGTAGTACCACACAGAATAATATTATTAGGATTAAAAAAAATATTGATAGCAATACTACAAATAAGCATTCCCATTACAAATAAAAATAAATTTTTACCATAGTTTCTATTGTTAATTCTCTTAACTATTTTATCGACAGAGATTTTTCTTTCTTTTTTCAAAATCATGATAGAATCTCCTTTTCACTAACCTCGTAAGAATCACATACAAGAAAGAAAACATTGCTATCGATTTCTTTTAATCCTTCTTTGACAATAAAATAATCTCTAGTTGGTACTACCGCTAAAAGAAGAGTTTCACTATTACTCGAATAGCCACCTTCAGCATCAATTACTGTCGTTCCAACACCGGGAACTGATATTAAAAAATCTCGAATTTTATCATCATGCTCTTTATCACAGACAATATAAAAAGCTTTACTCTTAGAAATACCTAATAATACTTTATCTGTAAATACCGATATCAAATACGAGACAAATATACCATATAAAACAGTACTCCAAGGAAAAACTAATTTTCCTATCATGACAATTATTCCATTGACAATAAGTCCTGCATTTCCCATTGACATTTTTAAGTATTTACAAATAATACCAATTATTACATCCGTACCTCCAGTTGAAAAATTACTTTTATAAATAAGTCCATATCCTATTCCTGCAAATACTCCTCCTAAAATAGCAATCACTAACATCTCGACATTGCCAAGATTAATATAGTCAGTAATCTTACTAGTAATTTCAACAAATACCGGATATAAAAGCGCCCCAACTAGCTGATTTTTAGTATTATCAAGTCCCAAAGTAAAGTAAGCTAAAATCATAAGTAATATATTTACAACTAGAATAAAAAGTGATGGATTAATTCCAAATTTACTTACCACTATTGATATACCACTGACACCAAAACAAACAATATTATATTTCAAAAAGAACATATTAAAAGAAAACGCCACTATTAAACATCCCAAAATAAGCATAGCATATCTTTTACCAACATTTTTTCTATTAACTAATTCTACAATACTATCAACTTTTTTCTTTCTAAAATAATTAATCAACCTCATAATTTTCAACCAACCTTTTTTATCTAATTGACATGTCTATTTTTAAGCCCTGCCTCCAACATTTCTTCAATTTCACCATCTAAAATTGCCTGCACATCACTACTCTCATAACCACTTTCATTATCTTTAACCAAAGTATAAGGACATAAAACATAACTTCTCTTGGCACTGCCAAAGCCATTACTTAACTGTTCTCCCTTTATATTATTAATCTTTTTATTTTGTTTTTCCACCTCGAGAAGATAAAGTTTACTTTTTAAAACTTCCAAAGCCTTCTCTTTATTTCTAATTTGACTTCTTTCATTTTGACAAGTAACGACAATACCTGTAGGAATATGAGTTATTCTAACAGCACTATCAGTAGTATTGACCCCTTGTCCTCCTGGACCACTACTTCGATAAATATCTACTCTAATATCATTATCTGATATTTTAAGCGAAATATCATTACTAATTTCCGGAATAACCTCAATAGCGGCAAAAGAAGTATGACGTCTCTTATTAGCATCAAAAGGACTTATTCTAACCAATCTGTGTACCCCTTTTTCACCCTTTAAATATCCATAAGCATATGCTCCATTAATTTGCAACATGATAGACTTAATACCTACCTCTTCTCCATCTTGCCTATCTAATTCAATAAGTTTAAAATTATTATCTAAAGCATATCTCGTATACATTCGATAAAGCATATTAGCCCAATCACAAGATTCCGTACCGCCAGCTCCAGCATGAATTTCCATAATAGCATTATTTATATCGTACTCTTCATTCAAATAAGTATCAAGTGATAACTTATTGAGACGCTCTTTAAGTAATTCAAATTCTTCGGAAGCCAGCATAATAAGATCTTCATCACTGTCATTACAGACAATATCATAGTTCTCTTTAATTCTATTACGCAAATCAGTAATATTATTAATCAAATTTTTTATATATTTAAGTTCCTCAATAATTTTATTAGCTTTCTCTCTATCATCCCAAAAAGAAGAATCGAGCATCATTTTATCTATTTCTTTTTCTCTCTTTATCTTCTCATCAACGTCAAAGAGACCTCCAAATAGAAGTAATCTCATCACAAATTAATTTATACTCTTTTTTTAGTTCAAATAATTCCATACAATCACCTATTATAAGTATACAGTAATTTGTCAAAAAAAGAAAGAAATTTATAAAATTATTGACACAAATCAATCTTAATGTTACTATTAAAATGTATAGTAGCATAATAAAAAAGCCCAGTTAAGGGAGGACAAATATGAATAAAAATAAATATCTTATTTTAGGTAGTACAATTTTAGTCATTGTAGCGGTCATCATCATAATATTAGTAACTGGCAATAAAAAGACAAGTTGGCAAGATGAAGTTTTAAATTCCGACAAGTATACTATTACAATGGAAGACTGTAATGAAAGAAAAGTTGAATTACCAAGTGATACTGTTAAAGAAATATTTGCTAAATGGGACAAGTTATCTAATAATGGCCCATGGACGGGAAATAATGATGTTTGCTTCCAAAAAGTAACAATAACTTTCGAAAAAGGTGCCGTCGTAAAAAATTATGAAATACTTCTAATTGATGAAACATCACTAGTTCTAAATTTCGATAACAATAGTACCTATTACAATAATGGTAAAGAAATCATCACCTATTTAGAAGAAACATTTATTAATATTAGAGATTAAATAAAATATCATAATTCTAACAAATAAAAGAGACAATTTGTCTCTTTTATTTCATATTCTCTCGGTACATATCAATAATATGCTTAAATTCCAATAATGCTTCGTCAATTACTTCTTTTTTAGTAAGATCAACGCCCGCTACTTTTAGTGACTCAATAGGTGAAAGTCTTGAACCACATTTCAAAAACTCGATATAATTCTCGGCAGCCTTCTCTTTTCCCTCTAAAATATTTTTAACTATCATTGTCGCTGCACTTAATCCAGTTGAATATTTATATACATAAAAATCATAATAGAAGTGAGGTATTCTTTCCCATTCATATCTTATTTCATCATCTACAATTACTGAATCCCCAAAATAAAATTTATTCAAATCATAGTAGATATCACATAGCTTTTCGGAAGTTAATGCTTCTTCCTTATCAGCCATTTCCGATATCTTTTTTTCAAACTCCGCAAACATTGTCTGTCTATATATAGTTGCTCTATATAATTCCATTAAATTATTTAATATCGATAACTTTTCTTCTTTAGTATCACTATGATCGAGCATATAATAACTAAGTAAAAGTTCATTGACAGTAGAGGCAACTTCGGCTACAAAAATACGATAACTACTATCTTGATAATTATTATAAGTTCTTGAATAATAACTATGCATCGAATGTCCCATTTCATGAATTAAAGTAGACATATCATGATATTTATCTTGATAATTAAGAAGAATATAAGGATAAGTATCATAACTTCCTCCCGAATATCCTCCTGTCCTTTTATTTTTAGTAGGATATACATCAATCCATCTACTATTTAAAGCCTCTTTAACTTTATTTATATACTCATCTCCAAATACTTTAAGGACATCTAATATATTCTTTTTAGCGGTCTCATAGTCATATTTTTTATCATAATTACCAACAATTGGAACATAGACATCATACAAATGAAGTTCATCAAGTCCCAATATTTCTTTTTTCAATTTATAATAGTCATAAATATATTCAATATTTTTATGAACGCTATCAATCAAATTATTATAAACTTCAATACCTACTTCATCCTGATATAAACTTCTTTCAATAGCACTATCATATTTTTCAATTTTAGAAATTGTAGACAATTCTTTCATATTAGTAGAAATAAGTGAAGCAATCGTATTAGTAAATTTTTTATATTCCCTATATAAATTTTCAAAAGCGCTCTTTCTCACTTTCCTATCTTTACTTTCAATATATAAAGAATAATTACTATTATTTAACTCGACGCTTTCTCCATCTTCATTAATTATATTATCAAAAGACATATCACAGTCAGTAAATAATTCATAAGTATCAAAACAGTTTCCCGTTATCTTGCCAATATTCGACAAAAGCTTTTCTTCAGCATCACTTAAAGTATGATCCTTATATCGATAAATATCTTTAATAGATCTTTCATATTCCTTAAGTCTACCATCTTCATTATAAAAACCTTCTATGACACTATAATCACATTTTAAAATACTAGGTACAATAAAGTAACCCACTCTTGAATACTCATTCGCCAAATTAGATACCATTTCACATAATTCCTGTTTCTTATTGTCCGAAGTATCTAAATCGAAAGACAAACTAGTATACGATAAAAGTTTATCTATTAACCTATCTATTTCAAAAGATAATTTAATAGTTTCATAAAAATTATTACAGCTACTAGTCATTTTATTTTCATATTTTCCAAGTTCTTTAATTTTTTTCTTTACTAATTCACAATCATCATTAAATTCCTTTTTACCGCTATATATAACTTCCAAATCCCATGTGTACTTTTTATCAATTTTATCTCTATCTTTCATTAAACCTATTCCTTTCTTCTTATTTAAAGTATTACTTTTAACTATACATTAAATCTAAAGTGACATATATCACCATCTTGCATAATATAATCTTTTCCCTCAATCCTAGCTTTACCATTTTCTCTTACTTTTAATTCGCTACCAAAAGATATCAAATCTTCGTATGACATAACTTCAGCTTTGATAAAACCTCTTTCAAAGTCCGAATGAATAATACCAGCACATTCGGGAGCTTTCATTCCTTTTTTAAAAGTCCAAGCTCTAACCTCATCAGGTCCCACCGTAAAGAAAGTTGCCAGACCAAGTAATTTATAAGTACTATGAATTAAAGCATCGAGTCCGCTACGCTCTATTCCTAAATCCTTTAAGAAAAGTTCTTTTTCAGTATCATCTAATTCAGATAGTTCACTTTCTAGTTTAGCACATACAATTACCGTTTCACTACCCTCTTTATTAGCATACTCAGTAACAGCTTCAGTATACTTATTTCCATTTATAATATCATCTTCTCCGACATTGAGAGCATATATAATAGGTTTTAAAGTAATAAGATTAAATGAGCTTATCATTTTTATTTCTTCCTCTGATAGTCCTATCTTTCTAGCAGGAATATTTTTTTCTAACCCATCTCTAATTTTTTCTAATAGTTCTATTTCCTTTAAATCATCTTTATTTTTTGTAGTCATTGCCTTCTTACCTATTTTACCAATTCGCGATAAAATAATTTCCAAATCCGAAAGCACTAATTCTACATTAATAACCTCAATATCTCTAATTGGATCGACATTGCCATCGACATGTATTACATTATTGTCATCAAAACATCTAACAACCTCGACAATGGCATCAACTTGTCTTATATGAGACAAAAACTTGTTTCCTAATCCTTCACCAGTACTTGCACCTTTTACAAGTCCCGCTATATCAGTAAATTCATAAGTAGTCGGTATTGTCTTCTCTGGTAAATACATATTTTCTAAAACTTCCACTCTTTTATCTGGAACCGTTACTACTCCGACATTAGGATCAATAGTAGCAAAAGGATAATTTGCCGCTAATATATTTTTCTTAGTAATAGCATTAAAAAGCGTCGACTTGCCAACATTAGGAAGTCCGACAATTCCAGCCGTTAAACTCACTATTATCACTTCTTTCTTACAAAACTATTATAACAAAAAAAGATACAATATGCATCTTTTTTATTAATTTTCTTTTCTTTTTTTAGAATATGTTAAATAAAAATATAATCAAAGAATTTTACCTCAAACAAATTTCGACATTATATAATTTTAAAATATTTCAAAGCAAGTAATAATTCATCCATCATAACATAACTCCAGTACCAATTCCAATAGGAATACCAATAATATAAAATGCAAGAATTATAACAATCCATAGTATAGTAAATGCTATCGTATAAGGAATCATAAGTCCCATTGCATCAGTAATAGTTATAACATCATTTTTTCTTTTATTATAAATATGTAAAAATCCTATTAAAATTACAAAATAACTAAACAAAGGAGTAAGCCCCTTCATACTAGAATCAGCCGCTCTAAAAACCACTTCAGCAAACTGAGGAGTCATCGAACTTTGCATAAACATCGGTACAATAACCGGAGAGAGCATAGCCCATTTTGTCGAAGCCATTGGAACAAAGAATGTCGATATCGCAACTATTAAAAAAGTGACAATAACAAGTAATAATCCTGATAATTTCATACTATTTAAAAGTTCAGATAAAGAAGCAACAATAAATAGTCCTATATTAGTTTCTCTAAATATCAAGCAAAATTGAGAAGCAAAAAATATCAAAACCAAGAGAGAAGAAACATCCTTCAAATAATAATTCATTCCTTCAACTAAATCTCTATTATCAGAAATAGTTTTAACTCTAAGACCATATATTAACGAACTAAATATTAACATAAATGAAAATATTGTTACAGACCCTTGATAAAAGTATGATCCTTCTCCGAATAGCATATCTACATAATGCGATTGACTCAAATCCAAAAGAAGCCCTGAAAAAGGAAGCCCTTTAATTAGACAGTATCCAAGTAATAGAAAAGCTACAAAAGAAGCAATAAGAGCAATTACTACACCTTTCTTTTCTTTTTTACTAACCTCTTTAACTTGTGAAGGTTCTTCTTCATCAAAAGAATATTTTCCTAGTTTAGGAATAATAAATCTTTCCGTTACAATCATTCCTACATATGCTAGTAAAATCGTACTAACCAAAGTAAATATCAAATTACCATATAAATTAGCACTATATGCCGTATCTAATATAGAAGCAGCTTTATTAGTATATAAAACGAGCATACTATCTAATCTATTTACTATAAAATTAGCTCCATATCCAAACGTAATTCCCGAAAAAGCAGCACATATTCCTGCCGAAGGATGCCTGCCCAAATTCATAAATAATATCGCAGCCAAAGGAATTAAAATAACATATCCAACCTCATAGAACATTGAAAATATTATTCCTAAAAAGACTACTAAAAACGTCAAAAATTTACGAGGAACTTTTTCCGATATCATTCTAAATAAAGAATTCAAAAATCCAGACTTATAAGCAACCCCTACACCCAAAAGACCAACTATTAAATTCCCTAGAGGAGCAAATTCCAAAAAATTTTTTAACATACTACTAATAAGATATTGTAACCCCGTTCTGTTAAATAAATTATTAATATTAACTACTTGCGAAGTAAGCTCACCAGTTGTTTCATTAACAACATAATAACTAGCTTCTAAATTAAGTATGCTACCAATACTACTTATAATCATAATTCCTAAAGTAAGAAACAAAAATAATAAAGCAGGATGAAGTTTAATTTTCTTTTTCTTTTTCATTTTTTATCACCTTTTTTACCCTTTTATTGAGATCAACTCTAGGAATCATAATAATATGTCCGCAAGTAACACATTTAATTTTTATATCTACTCCTAATCTGACAATCTCAAATCTATTATCACCACATGGATGATTTTTTTTCAAAACGACAATATCATTTAATTCATATTTCATATTTATTTGGAAGTCCTTCCAAACCTCCTTCCATACAATTAATCATAGTAAATACATTCACTAACATTATAACATTTATTTACATTTTAGTAAATCAAATGACTATATTTTTTATAACATATTGTAAAAAAAAGTAGGATTTGTTATAATAAAAAAGATAGAAGAGGGATGATGAAGTGACAAAAGTAGTAAAAAAAAGAAAAATAAGTTTTCAAAAAATATTCAATTTAATAAGTGCTGCATTCATATTAGCATGCTGTGTATTTTATGGAACAAGATTTATAAAATTATATTATGAAAACAATAAAGAACTTGAAATAAACACCTTAACAAATGATATAATGAATAATAACCATAATAATAGTAATTTTAAAAATTTAAATGGAATTTACTATTTCAGTGGTAAAGAAGAAAGTAACTATTTAAAATATTCCAATTTACTTTGGAGAATTATTCGTATAAATGAAGACAAATCGATAACTGTCGTTTTAGATAACAGTATCACCGCTTTAGCAGCGGGTCCTAGTAAATCATTTGAAGAATCCAAACTAAACAAATGGTTAAATTATCAAAACGAAGAATATACTGGAATTCTTCAAAATAATTTAAATAATATTGACAATTATTTATCGAAGACATCTACTTGTAATGATATAATTAGTGACACCAAAAAAATATCTTGTGATTCCACTACTGAAAATTTATACATAACCTTACCATCAATAAATGATTATATAAATACAGGTGGAAAAGATAGTTTTATGAATGATCAAGAATATTTTTACCTAATAAATTATAATAGTAACAATAAAATATGGTGCGTAAATAAAGACGGAAAAATCGGAACTTCTGACAAAACAGATATATATGGTATTAAACCAGTAATCACACTTAAAAGTACAGTATCGATAGTAAGTGGTGAAGGGACAAAAGATAATCCATACAAATTTGAAAATGAAGATGGATTATTTGGAAGTTATGTTAAACTAGGACAAGATATATGGCAAATAAATAATGTTGATAACAATTTAGTCCAATTATCATTAAATAACTACTTAAAATATGAAGGCGAAGAAATAACACATAAATACTCAGACATAAATTATTATCACAACGATACAATATATGGATCATTAGCTTATTATTTAAATAACAGTTATTACAATAGTTTAAATTATAAAAATATACTTACAGAACAAAATTTTTCAAATGGTTTATACAGTAATAATACCGACTATGACTATATCAAAGTATTAAAAACTACTGTTTCAACTAAAATAGCACCTCTTAGTATTGGTGATATAATCTTAAATCCTATTTTAACAAATTACTATCTATCGACAGGAATAAGTGAAAATAACGACTTAATATATACAATGAATAACGACTTTAATATAAATACCAAAACAGCTCTTTCAGAGTTAAAAATAGTTCCAACCATTAAGATAAAAAAAGAATTATTAACAAAAGGAAATGGCAGTATTGATACTCCATATGAGGTAAAATAATATGAGAAAAAGAAAAAAAAGAAAAATATATAAAACAACTATTTTATTTATAGTGTTAGACATAATCGTGGCAATTTGCTTTTTTGTAATGTATGGACCATGGAATTATGTAAGAAACCTTTATGTAACTACCGCTATGCAAACAATGAACCACAAATATCTAGCAAAAGTATTTTATAGCGATAAAAAAATAGAAAAAATTCAGAGTAATAACTACTTAGTAAATATCAACGAAAATGTAAATCTTGACGATATCGAAATAAATACTGGAGAAAAGAAAGATTATAAAAATAAATATGAAGAAGAATTATTAACTAGAGAACCTGGTAATGATTTATACAAAGTAATTGATGTTAAAGTAGGAAATGCCAAAGGATACTTAGTAGCCATATATGACCCCACTAAAGTGCAATTAATTAGAACTAAAAAATTTAATGCTGGAACATTCGGCGAAAGAGTAATTGATATGTGCAAACGATATAATGGAAGTGTATGTATTAATGGCGGAGGATTTACTAACGGACTAGATAACGGCTCAGATATTCCAATTGGATACGTCATTGAAGATAATGAAGTAATTTGGTCAAATGATGGTACCAGTAATGGAAGCCGAGGCAATATTATCGGTATAACAAATGACGGTAAACTAACCCTATTAAATAATGCAACCGGTGAAGAAGCAATCAATAAAGGAGTTAAGTATGGCATAGAATTTGGTCCATTCTTAATTGTCAATGGTAAATCTGTCGAAATTGTCGGAACACCGTATGGTGTTGCTAATAAATGTGTCATTGCTCAAACAAAAGATGGAGTTATGATGTTCTTAGTAACTGAAGGTGAAAGTTACATAGACGGTGCAAGTCTGCAAGACGTTATAAGTGTCTTAGAAAAATACGGAGCGTATAATGCCGCTAATTTAGATGGTGGACAATCGACATCACTTGTAGTAGAAAATCAATTAATAAATTCACCAAATTATTTAGCTAAAAAACAAGGCGGAAGATACGTAGTCACCGGATGGGGATTAATACCATAAAAATATCACTAATCAAAAAGTGATATTTTTTCTTTAGTTTCTTTTATTTTAGATATTTTAACTTCTTTTTTATTATTAATAATCCCATCGATAATAATATTTTCAACATTTCTAGAAATAATTTTATCAATCTTTCTCGCTCCAAAATCAAAATAATCAGTTTCACTTACAATTTCCTGAATCAAATTATCAGAATAATCGATTACAATATCACTATACTTATCACATATATTTTTAAGTTTCTTTTTAACTATCATATAAATATCTGCTTCATTTAATCTATTAAAAACTAGGACACTATCTATTCTATTTATAAAAGAAATACCCAATCTATTTTTTAAAGTAGCATAAACATTATCTTCTTTAGTTTTATTAAAACCAATACTATTCTTTTCAAAACCAACATTAGTAGTCATAATAACAATTGCATTATCAAAATGAACAGTTACTCCATTTGAATTTTTAATCTTTCCATCTTCCAAAATTTGAAAAAATAAATTAATAACTGAAGGATGAGCCTTATCAACTTCATCTAATAAAATTACACTATTTGGTTTATTTCTAACTTCTTCAAGTATATTTTTATTATCATCATATCCAACATATCCAGGAGCAGAGCCAATAATTTTATTAACAGATGTACTGTCAGAATACTCACTCATATCAAGTCTAATAAAATTATCTTCTCCCACCAAACTTTCAGCATATAACTTAGCTAACTTACTCTTTCCAACTCCACTAGATCCTACAAATAAACACGAATAACAACCCGAATTATACCCCAATTTTATTCTTTTACTAATTTCTATCAAACTATCTATAACCTTATTTTGACCTATAATTTCCATACTAATCTTATTAAATATATTATCTATTTCCGTAAAATCCTTATTAACTATTTCATATACAGGAATAGAACTTCTACTCTTAATAACATCAGCCACATCATTAACAGTAATTTCATTTTTATTTTTCTTATTTGTTATTTCTATTTCATTCAAAAAAGAAGTAAGTAGCGTTTCCTTTTTACGAAGAGCATAAGCCTTATCAATATTATTATCTATTATATAACTATTCTTTTCTCTTTTTAATTCTTTAATTTCCTTCTTTATATTTTTAGCTTCACTATCACTTTCAGACTCTCTCATTCCTACTCTCGAACATACTTCATCAAGTATATCTATTTCCTTATCGGGCCTATTTCTATCAAAAATATACTTTTCCGATAATTTAACAATCTCATTAATAATATCATCACAAATAGTCACATTGTGATACTTTTCATATATCGACTTAATATTCATTAAAATATTTTTAGTCTCTGACACACTAGGTTCCTTGACAAATACTTTTTGAAATCTTCTTTCCAATGCCGAATCCTTTTCAATAAATTTTTTATATTCAGAAGTAGTAGTAGCACCAATACATCTAATCTTTCCCCTTGCCAAAGCTGGTTTCAAAATATTTGAAGCATCAATTGCTCCTTCAGCCCCACCAGCTCCCACTAAAGTATGTATTTCATCAATAAATAAAATAATATCATTATTATCTTCAACTTCCTTTAAAACCTTTTTCATTCTTTCCTCAAACTCACCACGATATTTCGTTCCCGCAACCATCGTAGCCATATCGAGAGAAATAATTCTCTTTCCCAGTAAATTACCGGGAACATTTTCTTCATAAATAAGTCTAGAAAGTTCTTCCACAATTGCCGTTTTCCCCACACCTGCTTCACCTATTAAAATAGGATTATTTTTAGTTCTACGACAAAGTATTTCCATAACCCTTTTAACTTCCTTATCTCTTCCAATAACAGGATCCAAATCACCATTTTTAGCCTTATCTATCATATCGACACCAAGTTCTGTTATCATTAGCTTTCTTTTTTTACCTTTTTTAGTACGTTTAATTAAACTAGAAGAAAAATCATCATACATACTTTCAATATCTACTCCCATACCAATTAAAACTCTAATAGCAATACCTTCACCCTCTTCTAGCATTGAAAAAAATAAATGTTCCGCTGTTACTTCGCCATCATTATTTTCTCTACTATCTATTATCGCGGATTCAATAACCTTTTTAAGCAAAGGAGTATACAAAAATAATTCTGGATTTTTATCAGTAGTTCCAACCGTTTTACATAATTCTGTTTTAAATAAATTGTAAGTAAGTCCATAAGATTCAAGCCTATTAGAAATATTACTATCACTATTTAATATTGAAAGAAGTAAATGTTCGGTACCAATATATGGATGCCCCAAATCTACCATTTCCTTTTTTGCATTAATTAATATTTTTTGTGCTTCCTCATTAAAATTTCCAATCATATTTTTCTCCTTTCTAATTTATTCTATGAATATAATGTCCCTATTTACCACTTTTTAAACATCAAAAAAAGACATCATTTAAGATGTCCTAATTAATTATATTAATGCAAGTATAAGTAATAAAATTATTACAAGAATTAAAAGCATCAATACAAAACGCCAAATATACTTAATCCAAGAAGTATATGGAATATCAAAGTATTTCAAAACAACAATTAATAAGAAACTTGTTGGACCAATTATTGAAACTAATCCATAAATACTTTGAAAAGCTAATGTATACATACCGTACATTGATTCATTGGTAATAACTGATAACATAGGTGAAAATACTCCAGTCACAGTATAATATAAATCACTATGAAGAAGAGTTCCTAAAGCAGTTACTATAGAACCAGTAGCAATATTAAATCCAACTTTTGTATCGGCAAGCCAATTCACAATAGTAGAAACAAATCCATTATTGAAAGAACAAACTAAAATAGTATAACTAAGTACGACAAGTAAAGCCGCTGGAACCATTTTTTTAGTACCTTCAACAAAAGAAAAAATAACTTCATCAAATTTAACTCTATATATTAATTTTATAATTAGAGTAAATACTAACAAAGATACAACTATTGCCATATATGATCCTAAGCTTCCCCAATTACCAAGGGCATATATGTTACCAGATACAATATTAGAAAATACAGCAAAGTCTCCAATATTAAGTCCAAGTAACCATTCATTAAACTTATCAAAACATTCAATGCCAAATAGACTGTTCCAAGGAAAATATCCTAAAACAAATACTACAAACATTAACCCTAAAATTACAATTAAAGGCCATGTTACAAGTCTTTTATAATCTCCTTTAACTTCAGATACAGTAACTTCTACATTATTCTCTTCTTCTAAATCATATTTAACTTTCTTCTCTTGAACGTTATTCATATGCCTATTGATGAAGAAAATAAGAAGTCCAACACCTAAAATTAACAATACTAATTTAGGCCACAAATTAGCATACTTAGAAATACCAGCTACTCCCTCTAATGTTGTAGCGGAATATCCATAATAACTATTAGGATCCCTAAAAGTAATAAATACTCCTCCCATAAATCCAACTAACATTGAAACAATAGTAGCACTTACTGCAACTAACTTATCGTATCCAAGAAGTAATATAATTGATATTACAAATGGAACAAAAACTAGTAATGCCATCGAAAGTCCAGTAACTGAAGATAATATCGCAAAAATAAGTGTTATTGCAAATACAAATACTTTAGCATGAGATTTTAATGCAAGAGCAATATTATCAAGTAATTTCTTATATGCTGGTACAGAGTTCAATACTCCATAAAAAGCACCAAGTACTAATAAATATACAACACTATCAAAGAAATAATAGAATGATTGAGCAAAATTAAGCATAACATCTGCTAGTGGAATAAAACTAAACATTTCTTCCATACCTGGAACAAAATATCCAAGTACAGCAAGTACTGCATTTACAAGTACTAAAGAACCTAGAACTATCAAAATTGTTTTGAATAAACTATGTTTTTTCATAATAACCTCCTCTATCAATAATTATAGCACAAAAGATATAAAAGTAAAGAAAAAAAGCGAAAAAATATCGTTTCTTCCTTATTTTCTAATGCTTTTCATATAAATAATTTTAATAATTATTATTTTTTATCTTTCATCTGTGGAAATAATACCACATCTCTAATTGAAGCTTGATTAAAGATAATCATCATGAGCCTATCAATACCAAAACCAAGTCCTGATATCGGTGGCATACCTTGTTCCATAGCTGATAAAAAGCCTTCATCCATATCCATCGTTTCATCATCACCTTGAGACTTAGCTTTAAGTTGTTCTTCAAAAGCTTCCCTCTGAATAATCGGATCGACAAGTTCCGAATAAGCTTTACATAATTCCGTACCTGCCGCTACCACTTGGAACATATCTACCCTTCGATTATCTTCATCATTTCTTCTCGTAAGAGGCATCATTACTGCAGGATAATTATATATAATTGTCGGCTCGACAATATCTGCACGTATCTTTCTCTTATAGACAAAATCAATAATCTGACTAATCGACTTATAATCAGCCAATTCAGCTTCCGAATATAAGCCACTATCGATAATTTTTTTCTTTAATACCAATGGGTCATCTATACTTAAAAAGTCAAATCCTAGTACTCTTTCCATCTCTTCACAGTAATTAATTCTCTTCCAAGTATCTTTTCCAAAATCGAGAACAAAATCTTGATATTCAATCTTTGTAGTACCAACTATTTCCATTAATAAGCTACGCATAAAATCCTTATAAAACTTTATTGTATCTTCAAAATTCCAATATGAAACATACCATTCAACTTGTGTAAATTCTTGAAGATGCTCACTATCCATTCCTTCATTTCTAAAACACTTCGAGACTTCATACACTCTATCGAAACCTCCAGCAATACATTGCTTCAAATAAGTTTCAGGAGCAATTCTAAGATTACATTCCATATCTAAAGCGTTATGATGTGTATAAAATGGTCTAGCAGCGGCTCCCGTAACAGCATTCTGAAGTATTGGTGTTTCCACTTCCAAAAAACCATTTTCTCCCAAATATTTATGAATAAAAGCATATAGTTTACTTCTGCCTAAAAATACTCTTCTAGATTCCTCATTCATAATTAAATCAGTATATCTCTGACGATATTTCATTTCCATATCTGTAAGTCCATGAAATTTTTCTGGCAATGGTCTAAGAGCTTTACCCAAAAATTCAAAAGAATGAACTCTTAACGTCTTTTCTCCAGTTTGAGTTGTAAATATTTCCCCTTCAGCACCAATAAAATCTCCAATATCAATTAATTTTTTGAAGAAATCATATTTTTCTTCTCCGACCATATCAATTTTAATTTCAAGTTGCATGTCTCCCTCAATATCACGAATACGTACAAAACTTAGTTTTCCCATTTTTCTCATAAAAACTATTCTTCCCGCTATTCGAACATTTTCTGTACCATCAACTAAATTTCTTGCTTCATTCAAAGAATGTGTTTTTTCATATTTATCAGGATAAGGATTACATACCTCTCTAATTCTATCAATTTTTTCAATTCTTACTAATTCTTGTTCGCTTCTTTCCATTTTATCTTACCTCCTTAATCACACTAGTACCCGCTATCATATCATGTAAACCTCTTCTATCTTTACGATATAAAACCATAAACAAAATAATTACCATCGAGAACCATTCAAAAGTATATACTGCTGATTCTCCAATAAAGAAATTATTGGCATTGAGGAAATTAACAAATATAGTAGCATAAATAGTGGATAAAATTCCATATATAAATAAACTTCTAATCAATATATTTACAAATTTAGCAGGTTTACCATCTTTTCCTACAATTCTCAACTTAAGCATTTTCTTACCGAGAGTCTGTCCTTTATTCAAATAAGCAAAAATAATAAAATAACCTATATATAATGAAGCAGATATTCCATTTATCCAAACACTTTCTTTTTGCAATTGATAATTAATATCAATAATTTTTTCATTATATTCTTCTACTGATATTTTTTCATTTAAATAATCATTAGCCAAATCAGTTGTCTGTTTAATCAAACTATTATCGACTTCAAATCCAAAAGTAATTATCGAAATAAAAAAACTAATTATAAAAGAATCGATAAAAAATGCTCCTAATCTTCTAAAAAAGCTTCCCAGCATAAACTCATCTCCAATCAATATTATAAACTATTTTTAATTTCTTTTAAATAGTTATTTAAAACTTTTTGTACTTCTTCTTTAGTAGAGGCCTTAAATATTTCACTTTTAACATTTTGTGTTCTAGGCATTCCCTTTAAATACCAAATAATATGACTTCTCATTTCTAGAATAGCCACCTTCTCACACTTAAATCTCATCAAATAGTCTAAATGTTTAAAACACATCATAATTTTTTCTTCATAAGTTGGATTATCATAAATCTTTCCAGTATCAAAATAAGTAACTAACTTTTTTATAAGCCATGGGTTACCTAAAGCTCCTCTTCCAATCATAATAGCATCACAACCAGTATAAGATAACATTCTTTCTGCACTAGCAATATCAACTATATCACCATTGCCAATAACTGGTATTGAAACGCTTTCTTTTACTTTCTTTATGATATCTAAATCGACAGTTCCAGAATATCCTTGACTTCTAGTCCTCCCATGAATTGTAATAGCACTAGCTCCTGCCTTTTCTATAACTTTAGCTACTTCGACTGCATTTATACTATTAGCATCCCAACCACTTCTAATTTTAACAGTAACAGGAATACTTATAGCATTGACAACATTATTTACCATCTCATAAATTTTATCAAGATCTTTAAGTAATGCAGCTCCTGCTTGTGACTTAACTGCCACTTTAGGAACAGGACAACCCATATTAATATCAATTATCTTTATATTATATTTATTAACTAATATTTCAGCAGCTTTTGCCATTACATCTGAATTAGAACCAAATATTTGTATACCAACGGGAATTTTAAGTGTCTCAATACCATTTAACATATCAAATGTCTTTTTACTATTTCTAATAATAGCCTCCGCACTAAGTAATTCCGTAACGGCATATCCTACTCCCATCTCTTCGCATATTTTCATATATGCAGGATTAGATATTCCAGCCATTGGAGCTAAAACAATTTTATTTTTAATTTCAACATTACCTATCTTAAACATAAAATCCCTCTTGCTAGTATTTTAGCATAATCTTATCAAAAATAAAAGAAATATTACTTATTTTAAACATAATTAAAATTTAAAAAATCTTTACACAAAGTAAAGATCAAATTTTAACAGCATACACAAAATCGTATAAAAAATTAGTAATTAAATAAGAAAGTCCAAAAACTAACAATATGTAAAATACTCTAGCTTGATATATCTTATTCTTTTTAAAAATACCATTTATATTTATACTATCTATTCCAAAAATAACTAGAGGAATAGTAATTAAATATAAAACTAATTTAATCATTTTCAAGTTCCTTAATCATATCATTTCTTCTAATATATTTATTAACATTAGAAAAAGGAGTCTCAATAAACTTATTTACTATTTCTAACATCATTTCATCACTTAAATCTTCTGACATAGCAAGAGCATTAGCATTATTATGTGATTTAGAAAGCATAGCTTCACTCACATTTGATACTTTAGCACAATATATTCCCTTCATCTTATTAAGTGTAATACTCATTCCTATTCCAGTTCCACATATGGCAACGCCAAGATCTACTTCTCCATTTTGTATAGCTCTTCCAAGTTTTTTAGCATATACTGGAAAATCAACCGAATCTTCATTATCCGTTCCATAATCAATTACTTCATAATTATATAAACTGTCTTTTAGCATATTTTTGGCTCTATAACCACGATGATCACTCGCTAAACCTATTTTCATTATATCATCCTTCCCCTCAAGATAATTTTATCACAAAAAACAAGAAAAATACATCATTTATCATAAAATAGTCACTAAGTTTACATTAATACGACTCAATTTCATATATTACACGACTATTGACAAAAAAGAAAAATAAATATATAATTTAGGCATCAGCAATGACTAGGAAGAGTATTTTTAATTTTTATTATAGAGAGTTATCATTTGGTGAAAGATAATATAAAAGTTAAAAAGAAAGACACCTACGAGCTACTTATCTGAACTAACAGTAGGATAAGTCGGATTTAAACCGTTATCTATAATTAAGTGATTATATATCTTTTATATATAATAAATTGGGTGGTACCGCGGATTATAACAGTTATTCGTCCCTTTGCGGATAATAGAACTGTTATAATTTTTATTATATATAAAGGAGGAATGAAATGAAAAAAATATATTTTAAAAATTTACAAGAATATTTAGGAAAGGAAATATGCATTGAAGGATTTGTCGATAACATCAGAAAACTTCAATTTGTAACATTTATAATTGTAAGAGATTCTACTGGAAAAATTCAAGTTACTATCGAAAAAAATGATAATAATCAAAATTTACTTAAAATAGTAGAAAGCTTAACTTCCGAAAGTACTGTTAAAATAATAGGAAAATTACAAAAAAATGAAAAAGTTAAATTAAACGGTTTTGAACTAATACCAAATAGTATAGTTATTACTAGTAAAAGTGAAGAAGACCTTCCACTAAACTTTAAAAATAGCAAGTCCGCCCTATTAGATACTAGATTAAACTATCGCTTTTTAGATTTAAGAAATGAAAAAAACTTACTCATGTTCAAAGTACAGACCTGTCTTATTAATGCTATGCGAAAATTTGTTATTGATAATAATTTTATCGAAATACATACACCAAAAATTATAAGTGCCGCAAGTGAATCAGGATCAGATGTCTTTGAAGTAAATTACTTTAATAAAAAAGCATATTTAGCTCAAAGCCCTCAATTTTATAAGCAAATGGCTATGGCTAGTGGATTTGAACGTGTTTTTGAAATTGCCCCAGCTTTTCGTGCCGAAAATTCAAATTCATATCGTCATACAACTGAATTTACCTCTTTTGATATCGAAATAAGTTACATTGATTCTCTAGAAGAACTGATGGACTTTGAAGAAGATTTATTTATCGCAGGCTTATCTGCTGTAAAAGAAAAATACGGAACACAAATAAAAGAATTATTTGATGTTGACATCATAGTCCCAACTAAACCATTTCCCAGAATTAAATTACAAGAATTATATACTACATTAGAAAAAAATTACGGATTTAAAATGAATTACGAAGATGTAGGAGACATGAATGCTGAATCAGAAAAATTAGCTTCGAAATATGTTAAAGAAAAATACGGACATGAATTTGTCTTTATAACTGATTTCAGTGCTAAAAAAAGAGCTTTCTATCATAAAAGAGACAATGGTATTCCTCTAGGAGCAGATCTCATCTGGAAAGGTTGTGAGACTACTACATTAGCATTAAGGGAACATAGATATGAAATATTACTTAAACAAGCAAAAGAAAAAGGATTAGGAGAAGACATAAAATTTTATCTCGAATTTTTTAAGTATGGATGCCCTCCTCATGGAGGATTTGCCATTGGAATTGACAGAATAACAATGCTATTATTAGAAACAGGATCGTTAAAAGAGACAATGTATATTTTTCGAGGACCATCAAGACTAAATCCATAAATATTTGACAAGCGAACAAATATATGTTATTATAATGGCTATCAAAAAAAGGAGAGATAATATGAGTAAATTACCACCATTGCCACCATTACCATCAAGACAAATAATGGATGATGTATGGGAAAGGCCATTTAATTTTAAAGAGATTCTTGGTAAGAACAACGAATTCATTTCTAGTCACGTATCATCATTATACGTTGACTCTGAAACATTAAAAAATAATTTTGATTTCTTTTTACATACTCTTAAATTATTACTAAATGAAAGACGCTTTGAATTTGAAATATTTTGTGAAAATTATGAATGTATCAAATTAATTAACAGTGAATTAAAAGAAAGAGAAAACTTAACATTACATCTACAAGATGACCTACAACTAATAGATCGTTCTTACATCGAACCAGATAGTTTTGATAAATTTAACTTGACAATTCCCTTAACATATATAATGTGGAATGTTGATTTTCAAGACAAAGCAAAAATCTCACTATTCAGAATAAATAATTGCTTAGCTAATAATAATGGTAATACTGAAATAACCAAAGAAAGCTTAATGAGATTAAGAGAGATTATCTCATCGCTAAATAAGTATCAACCAGAAAATGATTTGCAAAAAATAATTTTAGTTTCTAACTATCTTCAAGAACACGTTCAATTTATAGAAAGTGAAGAAAGTAAAGCCGCTGATGGTATTTATATTGTTACAACTCCATTTTCAAAAGAAGAACTACATAGAAGATCTAGTTTAATTGAAGCTGTAATAAATGATAATTATGGTTTATGCATGAGTATTGCCAATACTTCTACATTACTTTTAAATAATCCAGTTTTCCAAGTTAATGTACGTAGTATATTTGGTCCAGGACATGCATGGAACGAAGTAGAATTAGATGGTATTAAACAGTACATGGATAATACATGGTGCATAACAAGAAATAATAATAGAGTACCAGGAGCCCTCAAAGCCCAAAGCTTTTCTAGTGATTATCTTCTTTTTGGTGAAGATAAAGCCCAAACAATTGGCTATCATACTCCAACAGTAACTGCTTTTAATAACATTATTAGTTCAAGAGAAAGCATATCTAAAGAAGACTTTAGTAGAGGTCAAATAGAAGAAGCAAAGCATGTATTATCAAGAAAAATACCATTTACATATTCTGGTAAATTAACTTTTCCAAGTTATAAAAAATAGCAAAAAAACAGGAAATTTTATCTAAAAGTTTTTCCTGTTTTTCTATTGTCTTTCAAGCATATATAAATTGTCAAGTAAAACTCCAGTGCCTTCAGCTACACAAGTAAGAGGAGATTCCGCTATAAATACTGGAACTTTAAGTTCTTGTGATAAAATCTGTGCAAAACCATCGACCATTGCCCCACCACCAGTAAGAACAATTCCCTTATCGATAATATCAGCGGACAATTCAGGTGGAGTCTGTTCCAAAATACCCTTTACAGCATGAATAATCGTATAGACACTTTCTCGTAATGCCTCTTCAACTTCATCTGAAGTAAAAGTAATAGTATGTGGAAGTCCAGTTACTAAGTCTCTTCCTCTAACTTCCATCTTTTCACTTCTTGAACCTGGAAAAACCGTACCAATAGAAATTTTAATTTCTTCAGCAGTTCTTTCTCCAACGAGCAATTTATATTTATCTTTAATATATTTTACAATGTCATTATCAAAAGCATTTCCTGCAATTCTAATCGAAGAACTATTTACAATACCACCAAGTGATAATATTGCAATATCTGTAGTACCACCGCCAATATCTATAACCATATTACCACTAGGTTTAGAAATATCCATACCAGCCCCAATTGAAGCAACTTTAGGTTCCTCTTCTAAAAATACCTTTTTTGCCCCCGTCCTTTCGGCAGCTTCCTTAATAGCATTCTTTTCAACCTGAGTAATATTTGAAGGACAACAAATTAATATTCTTGGTCTAGATAAAAAACTTCTTCCATTTACTTTTTTTATAAAATAATTAAGCATAACTTCAGTAGTTTCAAAGTCAGCAATAACTCCATCCTTCATTGGCTTAATAGCCTTAACTTTTCCCGGAGTGCGACCAAGCATCTCATGTGCCTCCGTACCAACAGCTAAAGGTTTTTTTGTTTCAGCATCAATTGCCACAACAGATGGTTCATTTAACACAATACCTTGACCCTTAATATATATAAGTACATTCGCAGTTCCTAAGTCTATTCCAATATCTTTATTAAACACTTGGTATCACCATCCTTATTTCCATTTTATCACATTTTACCTAAATTTTATATATTTAATTAACTTTTTTTGCCAAAAACTTCCTTTTTGTTGACTCTCCACCTCTAATATGTTTAATATCAACATGATACTGCAAAATACTTGACACTTTTTCATACATATCTTTATCTATTTCCCATAATCTATCCCTTAAATCCTTATGAACAGTACTTTTAGAAACACCAAAAACAGTAGCGGCATTTCTTATTGTCTCATTCGTATCGATAATATACTGTGACTCAAAAAGTACCCTATCATAAATTTGTTTATTCATATCTTTTCACCTAAGATATTATATTAAGAAATATAAAAGATTATGTAAAAAAAGGCAATAACTGCCTATAATTCATCTAATGATTTATTATAATATTCCTCAGGATTTACAATTTTTCCCTTATAATAAAGTTCAAAATGTAAATGATTACCTAAAGACTTACTAATATTTGAAAGCCCACTTTTAGCAATTATCTGTCCTTGAATAACTTCATCATCTTTTTTTACCGCTACTTCTGATAAACTTTGATATACCGAAATCAAATCATTACTATGTCTAATTTCTACCGTAGTGCCAAGTATATCATTTTCCTCAACAGATATTACTGTTCCATCAAGTATACTTATAATATCAAATTTATCATTACTAGTATAATCTACTCCTGAATTTTGAATATAAGTATCTTCATAAAAAATTATCGAATTTTCTTGTTCGCTAGCCTCTCCTTCATAATCATAAAAAGTTTTTGAAATCGAAACAGAGCTATCAAGATATGGTCTAACTATTTTTAAAGTAGTACTTACAACTGGTAATTCATTATTTTTATCTTCTGTAATTTCCCCATCGACATATTCAATAGGATTATCACTAGAAAAAAGATAATTACTAAATAAATCTTTAGCAAAATACATACTAACTAAAAAAACTAATACTAAACCTCCGTATATTGCGGGCATCAAAAATGGTTTAATTCTTCTACTATTCATATTCTCACCTCTAGTATAATTGTTTCCTAAAAAATAAAATATATACTCTAATTTTCCATTTTTTTAATTGAAGTACCATTATAATAATATTTAAGAATATCAACATAACTATATCCTTCTTCAGCCATACCTTCAGCCCCATATTGACTCATTCCTACTCCATGCCCATACCCAACAGTATCGATAATAACACTATCTCCATCCTGAATTAACGAAAAATCAGTTGATTTTAATCCCAATTTATTGTATAAATCTTTTCCAGAAAAGACCATATCATTTATTGATATCGACATTATTCTATTAGTAGAACTTCTTTCCAATACTTTAACAGTTAAATTTTCATTATACGGAAGACCAATCTTTTCATAAAAACTATTAAGACTCATTGTCGCCCTAGCTCTAAAAACCGAACTAGTTTTAGAATCCCATTCCGATTTAACACTCTTCAAATATGGCAAATCCAAATCAAAGACCAATGAAGCCGTTTCCGTATAACCATTACTAGTCGAAAAAAACAAAGCATCAATAACTTCTCCATCATAGTCCAAATATTCCAAACTAGTTTCATTGACTACTTCCCTAAGTTTGTTAATATTACTTACATAATTATCTCCCCAAGCCTTCTTTAAGTAATCATTATCTAAATAAACTTGATTCAAAACCGAATCGACAACATCATAATCATTGTCACTATTATAGCCAATTCTTTTAAGTGCATAACTTCTAGCGGCCACAGCTTGAGCTTTTAAAGCTTCTTTTTCAAAATATATCGGCATTTCTCCCGCTAAAACGCCGACAATATATTCCTCAAAAGGTAAATAGACTATTTCATTACTATCTAGTCTCTTTACTCTAATTATAGTATTCGACATATAGTTCAATTTTATTTCACTTTTTTTATCGACATTAAAGATACTTACGATAAAAAAAGGAATAAAAATAATTATCAAAGTAATAAATAACATTCTCTTCATATATCACATCTTCTCATTAAAATTATATGACACCTCAATTAAAAAAAATGTCGAAAAAAAAGAAGTCCCCATAACTTCTCAAATATACCATTTAATATCATCAAAAAAAGAATTACTTATTACCAAGCAATTCCTCTTCTTAAAAGCTCAAAAGTAACATTTGAAGTAAGACCAATTATATTAGGATCCTTCTCAGTAGCAAATGCTAAATCAAATAAAGTTCCCCTATTAAAACCAACATTACCTCCCGTATCTAAAACTATTCCTATAAAAGAATCCATTCCCGGAACATTGCTAACTCTAAATATTGCATTTTTACCAAAACTAGAATCAGCCGCTAAAATTCTAACTGTTCCAAATTCAGGATCATCATAATAAACAGATTTATTTAAATCATGACCACTTCTCGTTTTTCCCGAGCAACCATAACAATCGGGACCATAACCAGTTAAATTACCAACATAAGTTTCTAGTACTTCATATTCCAAAGGTGTTTTGTTTTCGACAGCGGGTGGTTCTTCTACTTTTGGAACTTCTTTAATTTCTTCTTTTTTAGTTTCTTCAGAAGTATTATCTTCATTTTTAGGATTTTCTTCTTCTTCTTTTTTATTCAAATCATTAGAAACATCATCTAAATCGACAACAATACTATCATCAGTTGCAGCAGTCATAAGTTCCTCTTTTTTAAAAAGAGAAAAAACAGAATCTGCCATTTTATTAAAGTTATTATTCTCTAAAACAATAACTTCATCATCAGCTTTAGCATTTGAAAATAATAATACTAAAAATAAACTAGCAATCCCAATCTGAGATGAGATTGTAATTATCTTAGTAGCTATTTTTTTCATTTTATTCACCTCATTAATATTTTAAGCATATTAATTGTAACATTATTTATCTAAAAAGTCAAATATGGCCTCTGCATTAGAAGTGCTAACCCTCATAACCTCTTGTATTGTAACATTTTTTAGCTCACTTATATTTTCAGCAATTAATGGTATATTCTGAGGACCATTAATTTTTCCCCTATAAGGTTCTGGAGCCAAATATGGTGAATCAGTCTCCAATAATATATATGATAAATCAATATTTTTTATTACTTCTTTAATATTTTTCGCATTCTTATACGTAGATACTCCACCTATTCCTATTTTATAACCTAGTTTAATAAATTCTTTAGCCATCTCCAAAGAACCACTAAAACAATGTATACTGCCATTCAAATTATAATCTTTTAATATATTATATGTATCATTAATAGAATCTCTTGTATGTATAACTACTGGCTTATTGTATCTTTCCGCTAGTTCTAATTGTCTTTTAAATACTTCTTTTTGCTTTTCTTTATCAGTATTTTCATAGTGGTAGTCAAGTCCAATTTCTCCTATTCCCACTATTTTTTTATCATTAATATGCTCTTCCAAGAAAGAATAATAATTATCTTGAAAATTATCAAGCTCAGTAGGATGAAATCCAATTGTTCCATATACTATATCGTATTTATCTATTAATTTCAATACTTCCTTATTAGAATTAATATCAAAACCACTTACTATAATTCTACACACCTTATTTTCTATACATTTCAAAATAACATTATCAATATTATCATAATATTCATTAAAAATATGACAATGAGTATCAATATACATAGTTCCCTCCATATAAAAAATTATACTAGTAAATAGTACAATCATTTCAAATATTTTTCAATCAAAAAGTCTAAAAACAATAAAAGTAACATTCCTACATATGTTAAATCAGTAATATTTTTATAAATAAAAATAAGTGTAATCATAATAACTGAAAACAATAGTAACAATATTCTAAAAACTACTCCCTGATTACGTATCTTTAGCATTGCCCTTTTCTCCTTTTTCTATATTTACTGCAGGCACTACAATAAAACTATATCATAATTTTTATTACTAGTAAAATACTTTTTCACTCACTTTACATCTATTGACAAAAAAGAACTAAAATAAATTAGTTCTCTATTCTCTGAAATAATACTTCTGGCTTATTAACTTTTGTTCCAGAAACATAGCCACCAAACTTTAAAATAGAATCAAAAGAAGTCTTATCAGTATTTATTTGATAGAAGATTTTTTCACTAGTAGTAGGTAAAAAGGCCTCTAATAATACACTTCCTATTCTAATAGCCTCAATTAAATTATATATAACTGTCGCAAGTCTATCTCTTTTACTTTCATCTTTAGCAAGTACCCAAGGCATTGTCTCATCAATATACTTGTTGCTTTTACGAAAAATATTAATAACTTCTTCTAGAGCATCACTAACTCGAAGATTATCTATTTTTTCATCAATAATCTTCTTCTGTCCTAAGACAAACTCTTTAAATTCAGTATCAATTTCCTCACAAATATTTTTATTTTCTACAACACCATCAAAGTATTTATTTATCATACCTATCGTTCTATTAACCAAATTACCAATTACATTTGCTAAAGTACCATTTATCGCATCAATTAATAACTCCCTTGTAAAATTACCATCTGATGCAAAAGGAATTTCATGTAACATATAAAATCTAACAGCATCTACTCCAAATTCATGAACCAAGTCATCAGCATACACAATATTACCTTTACTCTTACTCATCTTATCATCACCAAATAAGAGCCATGGATGACCGAAAATCTTTTTAGGCAAAGGAAGATTTAAAATATGTAACATAATCGGCCAATATATCGTATGAAATCTAAGAATATCTTTGCCAATTAAATGAATATCACAAGGCCAATATTTCTCAAATTCTTTCGTACTACCATCTACGTCGTAGCCCAAAAACGTAATATAATTAGAAAGCGCATCAATCCATACGTATACCACATGTTTTGGATCAAAATCTACCGGTATTCCCCATTTAAAAGAAGTCCTAGAAACACATAAATCCTGAAGTCCCGGCTTAATAAAATTATTCATAATTTCATTTTTTCGAGATTCTGGCTCAATAAAACCAGGATGTTCCAAAATATAATTTTCAAGCCATTTCGAATATTTACTAGTTCTAAGAAAATAAGCTTCTTCCGTAGCTTCCTTAACTTCTCTACCACAGTCCGGACATTTTCCATCAACAAGTTGACTTTCCGTCCAAAAAGATTCACATGGCGTACAATATAATCCATTATATTCACCTTTGTAAATATCACCTAAATCATATAACTTTTTAAATATCTTTTGAACTTTCTTTTCATGTTCCTTATCTGTCGTTCTAACAAACTTATCGTAAGAAGTATTCATTAAATCCCAAATATTTTTAATTTCTTTTGCTATTTCATCGACATACTCCTGTGGTGTTACCCCTTTCTCCATTGCCTTTACTTCTATTTTTTGCCCGTGTTCGTCCGTTCCAGTCTGAAAATAAACATCATAGCCAGAAAGCCTTTTATACCTTGCAATAGCATCCGCTAAAACTATTTCATAAGTATTTCCAATATGTGGTTTACTAGATGTATATGCAATAGCGGTACTTATATAAAATTTTTCTTTCATTATATCATCTCCTCTAAATTAATCAGTACTTCCAATTCCACCAATTCTCTTTTCATTTACCACATCATCATCAGTAATTAAAAATGGTGTAAATATACCTTGTATAAATTTTTCCCCTTTTTTAATTTCTACTACTTTATCTCCTTCATTTTGTAAGCAGACAAAAATATGTCCTCCATTATCTTTATTACCATAATAGTCAGCATCGATTATTCCTACTTGATTACACATCCGTACATTATATTTAAATCCATAACTACTTCTAATATATAATGCCAAATATTCATTATCATTCATAATTACTCTTATTCCAGTAGGAATTATTTTTCTCTCTCCTGGATTTAAAGTAACATTAGTAACACTTATAAAATCATATCCAGCAGATAACTTCGTACTTCTTCTAGGAATAGTCAAAGAGTCATAATCACCATCTGGAATGTCTCTTTCAAATACATCTCTAGTTATTTTTTCAAATTTTCTCATTATCTACCTCCAAAAAAAAGTGACACCTAAAGGACGAACAAATTATCCGCGGTACCACCTTACTTTACATACAATACACTCATATAAGTTATAACGTAACAACCGTTTATACCTATTAGATATAACTGCTCCAGAACCATTTATAATAGTTTTCATTATCTATTTTCCACCAACATAGACTCTCTCTAAACTATTCCTATTACTCTTTCCTTCATCGCTTTACATATCAAATATTATCATATAAATAATAATATTGCAAGTATTTTTTTATTTAAGGTAATTACAAAATAATTATTATTTTTTTAAACTATAACTATTCACATATAACCATACCATCTAAATTACATATATAAGAATTAGGAAATAACTCTTTTAAATCAGAAATCTTATCACCATCACTTTCATATTTTCTTCCGACAATTATTCCTTCGATAAAACATTTGTTAATTCCGAAGACAACATAACTAGCCCTTTCCAAAAAAGCATTATCTTTATTATCAAAAAAATTACCTCTAAGATCTTCCCTTAAAAAATTATCGGAAATTTTTTTATCATATTTTTTACCATTAATATCATTTTTAAGTAATTTTTTTCCATATGAAGATCCCAAATTCAAAATAAAACCAATTTGATTAATATCTCTTGCAAGACTAGGCATAAATCTAACTTCCATAGATGATTCCGCTTTCCAAAGAAAGTGATCGACATTTCGCATTTTATCGACAAATTCATCTAATTTTCCATATGGAACTTGTTCGTTAACATCATTATATTTAGCAATTATTCCGCTATAATTTCTAATATAATCGCTAAGAAGAATATCTTCTTTAACTCTCCATAAACCTACAACAAACCTAAAAGCATGATTTCCAAAATCACCAGTTGCCTCTTTAGATAAAATACCATTTTCTGATACAAATTTAATAGAGGTCTCATTTTTACCAATTCCATGCAAGTAATTATCACTTGTAAGTCTTACATAATCACCTACATTATATTTATTTTTAGACAAAATAAATTTACTTTCTTCAATATCAAAGAAATTATCAATTTGTTTAACAATAACATCTTTAGCTTTTCCATTATATTTACTATTAGCCAATTCTATACACTCATCTTTATTCATCGTCATTTCCCATTAACCTCCAATAATTATAATATAATTGATAAGAAAATAAAACTAATTTCAAAGAAGTATCTGTCCTTAAATAATTTAAATCAACATAAGGATATTCTAGCCTAACCCTATCTAAAGCATCAGCATCCTTAAGTATCATAAACATCTTCTTACATTTTTCCAAATCAATTATTTCATTTTCCATCGCTATTTTTTCAAAAAATTCATCATTTAAACTATGACCTATGACAATTGTCTTTAAATATTTAATTTCCATATCACTATATTTATCTTTCAAAAAATCAAGTTTTTCGGCGCTTCTCACGCCATGACTACTATCTTCTAAATCATTTATTCTTCCAATATCATGATATTTTGCCCCCTCTAATACCACTTTAATATCATCATCACTTAATCCTTCATTAATGCAAATAATAAGTGCATATATAAAAACTCTAACATTATGATTAAAACCATGTTTGACACTTTTATATAAAAGATTCTTATCAATATCATCAAAAATATCAACATAAGTATCTAATTTAGAACAACTACCAAGAATCTTTCTTATGTCGCTTATCTTAAAAGATTCTATTTTTTTAGTATCTAACTCTTTTCTAGCGACCATATAATAACCATAATTATCATTGTCAGGAGAAATTTCATCAAATAAAAAATTATCATCTAAAAGTTTATTTATAATATCTTTCATATCTAATACTCCCAAATAAATTATACCATTTACATCATTAAAAAAAAATTATAAAAATAAATATTTACAAATATTTTACAATCAGCAAATATAAAAAAAACATAGCATATCATCTATGTTTTAATCGATAAATTTTTGACTTAACAAATGCGATAAAATAACAATCATCTTATCTTCAACATCAGTAATTGGCGTATCAGTCGATATTAATATTACACTTCCAATAGCATCTCCATTATTGACAATCGATGCAAAAGAATAATAACCATTTTCTTCCTCATCATCAATTACCTTAAATATTTTCTTTTGCTTTTCTGAAAAAGAATCTCTTCGTTCGATAGACCTTTCCGTAAAATCATTTATCATCTTTCCCATATACTTTTTCTTAAGAGGTCCCGCTACAGCAATAACCTTATCTCTATCTGTTACTATTATATTATGTTTAATAATTTGATTAAAAGCTTCGACATAATCAACCGATACATTCTCCAAACTTTCTATCTGTGAGAATTTCTTTAAAATAATATTTTCTCCTTCGACAAATATTTCTAAACTCTCACCGTTCTTAATACGTAAATTTTTTCTTATTTCTTTAGGAATAACTACTCTTCCAAGTTCATCAATTCTTCTAATAACACCAGTTGTTTTCAAAATATCACCTATACTTTCTTTAATATTTTGTCAAATAACTAAATAATTATACAGACAAAGAAAAAAATTAATAACATTTTAGTCATTAATTTTAATTTCTGTAATAATTTTCTCTAATAGTTCATTTAAATAATATATAAAATGCTTATCTAATTTTATCGTATCTAAAATAATATGTATTTGCTTATTATCATAAGAAAATCTAAAATACTTCGATATATCATATGCCGCAAAAAATAGTTTTTCCCCATCAATCTTCATCGAAGTAATCTGAGGCAAAACAATTTCGACAAAAGTCTTTGTCTGTTTACTCTCCGTAATAGAAAGCTTTTTAGCTTGCTTTTCAAACCATTCCTCGTGCATATAAATTACCATTTCTTCTGTAATCATACCAAATCTATCTTCAAGTTCATTCTTAATCCGATCGATATCTTGATAATTTTCTACTTCATTAATCATCTTATGTATTTCAATTTTAATAGCATCATCGGGAGCATAATCATTAGAAATATGCGTTTCTACTTCAATTAAAGGCTTATTACTTTCTTCTTTTTCTTCTTCTACCTTTATACCTTTAAGTTTATCTACTTCCTCTTTAAGCATTTTCAAATATAACTCAATTCCAATACTGTCGATAAAACCCGACTGTTCGCTACCCAAAATATCTCCTGCACCTCTAATCGATAAATCACGCATAGCAATCTTAAATCCACTTCCAAGTTCAGTAAATTCTTTTATCGTATTTAACCTTTTAACTGCTAAATCATTAAGTTCTTTCTTGCCATTATACATAAGATATGCATAACCAATTTTATCACTTCTACCTATTCTACCTCTAATTTGATATAACTGTGAAAGTCCAAATCTATCAGCATCAATAATAATAAGAGTATTAACATTAGGAATATCAATTCCCGTCTCAATAATAGTCGTACATAAGAGAATATCAAATTCATAATTAATAAAGTCACTCATAATATTTTCAAGTTCTTGCTTTGTCATTCTACCATGGGCAAAATTAATTCTCGCTTCTGGTACTAATTCCTTTATCTCCTCCAATTTACTTTCAATTCTCTCGACACTATTATATAAAATAAATACTTGTCCCTTTCGTGAAAGTTCTTTATATATCGCATCCTTAATAACATTTTTATTTTCCGGCATCACATAAGTTTGAATTGGTCTTCTTCTCTCGGGAGGCGTTTCGATAAGTGCAAGTCCTCTAATACCCGACATCGACATTTGTAAAGTTCTAGGAATAGGAGTAGCCGATAAAGTTAAAACATCAATATTATTTTTATATTGTTTAATTTTTTCCTTATGAACGACTCCAAATCGCTGCTCTTCATCAATAACCAAAAGACCAAGATCCTTAAATTTAATAGCATCATTCAAAATCTTATGTGTTCCAAATAAAATATCAATTTTTCCATTAGCAAGTTTTTCCAATATCTCATGTGTCTCTTTAGTAGACGTAAATCTATTAAGAAGTGCCATATTAATAGGAAAGTCTTCAAATCTTTGAAGTGCAGAATTATATTGCTGACTAGAAAGAATTGTCGTCGGACATAAATAGCAGGCCTGCTTACCATCATTGACAGCCTTAAATATCGCCCTAAAAGCAACCTCCGTTTTACCATAGCCAACATCACCACAAAGAAGCATATCCATAGGTTTATCTCGTTCCATTTCCTTCTTTATAATCTCCGAAGCCCGAAGCTGATCGGCCGTTTCATCATAAATAAATTTACTCTCGAATAAAATTTGATTCTCATCATCAGAAGAGAAAGCATAACCCTTCATAGCCTCACGTTCTGAAGCCACTTTCATCAAATCTCCCGCTATATCATGAAGTCTCTTTCGAACTCTCTCTTTCTTCTTATTCCAAGAATCACTACCCAATTTATCTAATCTTACAAAAGAACCTTCGTTAGGTGAAAACTTACTAATCTTATCGATCTTTTCGACTGGTAAATATAAAACGTCTCCATCAGCATAAATAAGTTTAATATAATCCTTCTTAATACCATTCTTCATAAGAGTACAAAGTTCCGAATATATTCCAACACCATGGTCGATATGAACGATATAATCCCCCTTTACTAAAGTATTAATATTACTAATCTTTGTCCCAACTTTAAATTTATTCTTATTTTTCTTCTTAATCTCCACTTTTCCAAATAAATCATTAGAAGAAATAACTACCCATTTATCATAAATAAATCCACTTAAAATATCTTTATTAATAATGTTTATCTTTCCTAAAATAATATTATCTTCACTAGTCAAAATAACATCATCAATAATTTCTAAATAATTAATAATACGTTTTACCACCATTTTATCTGAAATACATAAAATAACAGTTTTTCCCATATTTATATAATGAAATAAATCTTTCTTTATTTTTTCAAAGTTACCTTCATAATTATCGATACCAAAAGCCAAAAAATCAACCTTTCTCGTATCTTTTTTATCGATAATATTATCTATCTCCATCAAATAGACAATATCACTAATCTTAATATCATCAATATCAAACATATAATTAGTAGAAATACTATCATTTACCTCTTTATCATAACCCGCTATTGTCTCTCTAAGTAAACTATAGCCTGTCATAATCTGATTATAATCATAGTAAAATAATATAAAATCGTTCAAATACTCCCAAATACCCTGAACTTTTTTAGAATAATTAGGTAAATATTTTTGTTTCTTATTCTTATCTTCGACATCTATATCAGTTAAAAACTCCGTAAAAGGATAAATACAAATATCATTAATTTCATCATTAGATAATTGACTTTCAACATCAAAATATTTAATACTGTCAATAGTATCTCCCCAAAATTCTATTCGAATCGGATTATCAACGTCAATAGGAAAAATATCGATAACATATCCCCTAATTGCCATTTCTCCACTTTTACTGACTAAACTGACATTTTCATAACCCAAATTATATAAATTATCTATAAATTTATCACGATCAATATCATCATCTTTTTTTATTTCAATAATCTTACTCTTATACATATCTATACTAGGTAAATACCTTAAAATACCCATCAAGTTAGTTATCACAATATAATTATCACTTGTAAGTAACTTATTTAAAGTACAAAGTCTTTCCGTCATAAATTCAGGACTTATCGCCACTGCCTCACTAGCAATAAAATCATCCATTGGAAAAAATAGTACTTTATCTGTATAATTATAAATTCTATTATAAATATCATTAGCTTCGTATATAGAGTTAGTAACGACTAAAACACTCTTCTTTTTCTGAAGAAAAGTATCATATATATAAATAGAATTAAGTTCCCTATTTAATCCCGTAATAACATTATTACTATTATTATGTATTTCAAATATTTTATCAAAAAATCTCATCTAGTATCACTTTCCTTTAACACAAAAAGATACATTATTAATGTATCTAATTATTTAAACTATTATACTTCTGTTTCAAAGTAATAAGATCTAATAAAATAAAATCTTCAGCAATATTATAGACCTTTTCGTATGAATTATCAAGTATTCTTTTTTCCTCTTCACTTAATTTACCCAAAACATAATCTTTAGTATCAATATTTTTATTATTAGAAATACCTATCTTAAGCCGTGTATATTTTTGTGTCCCAAGTTTCAAAGTAATATCTTTAATACCATTATGTCCTCCGCTAGAACTATCAAATAAAATTCTAATTTTTCCAAGCTCCATATCTAAATCATCATGGATAACTAAAATATCATCACTACTAATATTATAAAAAGAAACATATTTAGAAACTACATCACCAGATAGATTCATATAAGAAAGTGGTTTGACAAATATAACCTTTTCACCTTTAATATACGAAATAGCTTCCATTGCATTAAACTTTTTATTATTTAAAAACTCTAGACCATATTTTTTACTAAGAATATCTAAAACATCAAATCCAATATTATGTCTCGTCTTAGCATACTCATTTCCCGGATTACCAAGACCAACAATTAATTTCATTTTCTAATCCTCCCTATGATACTCTTTATAAATTTCACCTTTAGGTACACCTCTATCTTTAGCAACCTTCTTAATTGAAGTCATAACATCAAAACCTGCCGAAACATAAAGATTAACAGCTTCCTTTATACTCAAACTATCATCAAAATTATTACTATTATTTCCTTCGACAACAATCACAAATTCTCCCTTTTCTGGAATAATTTCTAATACTTCACTTATCTTCCCACGATATACACTTTCAAACTTTTTTGTAATTTCCCTCGAAATACTAATATTTCTATCTCCAAATACTTCGAGCATCAATTTTAAAGTGTTAATTATTCGGTGCGGAGCTTCATAAAAAATCATCGTCTTATTTTCATCACTTAAAAGTTCCAATTCCTCTTTTCTTTTATTCTCTTTACTATTCAAAAAGCCATAAAAAATAAAAGGTTCCGGATTAATTCCCGACACTATTATAGCGGGTACAAAAGCTGTAGCCCCAGGAAGAGCAACAACATTAAAATTATTTTCTATAACATAACGAACTGTTTTAAAACCCGGATCACTAATTATTGGAGTTCCTCTATCAGTAACTAAAACAATATCTTTTCCATCCTTAAGATAATTCAAAACTTTTTCTTTAACTACATCTTCATTATGGTCATGTAAAGCAATAAGTTTCTTTTTTAAACCCAAATATTCAAGAAGACTCAAAGTGACTCTCGTATCTTCTGAAAAAATAATATCGACACTTTTTAATATCTCCACCGAGCGATAAGTAATATCTCCCATATTTCCTATCGGAGTTGAAACCAAATATAAAGTTGCTTTACCATCATAGCTTTCCTGTTTCATTATTATCACTCTCCATACATATCCATAATTTCTTTCGAATACTTTCCAGAATTATCATAAACAAACAAAGGTGGTAATACCGTAAGTCCCGGTTTACCATTTTTTACCCCCTCAATTAAAATAATACTACAATTCTTATTCATTTTAGGATAAACAAATCGGATTCTTTTCGGCTCAATATTGTATTCCTTCATCTTTATCATAATCTCCATAAGCCTTTCATTTCTATGAACCATTGCCAAACGCCCATTATTTTTAAGAATCTTTTTACATATCGAGAAAATATCATCTAAATTAAGAGTCTTTTCATGTCTTGCTAGTGCTTTAATATCATTATCATTTTCAAAAATAACATTATTAGTATTAAAATAAGGTGGATTACAAGTAACAACATCAAAATAATCAGAATCAAAAATATTTACCAAATTTTTAGCATCATCATTAATTAATCTAATTTGCTTATCTAATCCATTAACTTTTAATGAAGAAATTCCCAAATCATACACTTCTTTTTGCAATTCGACGCCATATATTGTAGCCTTAGTTCTAAAAGAAAGAAGCATTGGAATCGGAGCATTACCAGTAGCAATATCCATTATTCTCTTATCACGTAAGTTAATATTAACAAAATTAGCAAGAAGAACAGAATCTATTGACATCTTAAAATAATCCGTATCTTGATATATATATTTATTTTTAAAATTAAGTAAATTATTCTTTACTATCATCTTTAAAGACCTCGACAACTTCATTATCAGCAAGAACCTTATATTTTCCAAGAAGTGGTTCAGAAGAAATAACCTTTCCTTCTACACCATTTATTGTAACCTTTTTACCAACATCAGGAATTCCTTTTCTTGCCTCCGTATAAATATCATTTTCATAATTTAAACAGCAGAGAAGCCTACCACACACACCATTAATTTTCGTAGGATTAAGAGCAAGTCCCTGATTTTTAGCCATATTAATCGATACCGCATCAAAAGTAGTAAGAAAAGTAGAACAACACAAAAATCTTCCACAAGGTCCAATTCCTCCTACCTCTTTAGCCTTATCTCTAATTCCAATTTGTCGAAGTTCAATCCTCGTTCTAAGTTTCGACCCAAGTTCTCGAGCAAGTTGTCTAAAATCGACACGTTCATCCGCCAAAAATCTAAATATCAATTGACTTCGATCAAAACTATAAACAGCATCAATAATATTCATATTTAATTCCTCTTTAATAGCTAACTTGCGGGCATTATCTAAAGCCTTTTCCGCATCATTAATATTTTTCATATATTGCAAATAATCCTTTTTAGTAGCTATTCTTATCACATCAGTATATTTCGGATTATCAGGTACATCCAAAATTTCCATAACCTTTGCAAACTGAGGTCCTCTTTCCGTATCGACAATAACTGTTAAATTCTTTTTAATCGGTAAATTATTTCCATTAAAATAAGAAACTTTCCCTTTCTCATTAATTTTAACACCGACAATACTCATTTATAATCACCACACATATCTATAATCAATTTATCAACAAGTAAATTAATATTCAAATTATAACGAACAGATGTTCTAAAATTATCTAAATATTCAAGTTTTTTCGCTAAATCATCAATATCGTTTTTAGAAGCAATCTCTTCAATTATATCAAGCTTGTCCTTATAAAAATCCACATCTAAACAAGACTTATATTTAATAACATCCAAATAAAAATAAATAATTAAATCGGCCGCTACAACATTAATATCACGGTCTCCAAAATTATTATGCCATAACTTCTTTGTATATATTAAAGTATCAATTTTCTTTTCCTCAAATTCTCTAATAAAGCTAATAACCTTTTCAATAAAACTTTCTTTTTCCTGAACCGTCAAAGTATCATACTTAGAATTTTTAACAATCATTGAAAAGTTATCGACAGAATTATTTTTATATTCACTCTTATTAAGTTTAACAACTTGACATCTCGATATAATAGTTGGAAGAATTAAATTAATATTATCAACAATTAAAATAGCAATAATATTATCGACAGGCTCTTCCAAAAATTTAAGTATCGAATTAGCAGTCTGCACATTCATTTTTTCAGCAGATTTTATAACATAAATTTTTCTCTTACCTTCAATAGGTCGCATACTAAATTCATTTTGTAAAGAAAGCATCTGTTCTTTTTTAATCCACATACCATCAGAATCAATAACTTTAACATCCAAATAATTACCATCATCAATCCTCTGACAAATATTCTCCAAATTGACATTACCATTATCGTGACAAATAATTTCTTTAACAAATGACATCACAATTTCAAATACTTCACTATTACCATTAGAGTCCACTAAATAAGCATGTGATAATTTATCATTTAAAATAGCATTCATAAATACATTGTAAAATAAAGGTTGTCCACTTTCATATTTGCTTAACATAAACATCACCTCATTAAAAAATAAACAGTGAAAATAGAGATAGACAAATAAGTGCTGGCATTCCAAAAACTGATACAAAAGAAACAGTCAAAAAATTAATAGGAATATTAACATCTAGAGAAAACATAAGAGAATTAAAAGCATAAATAAATAGAAAACCAAGTATAATCTTTTTTACGACAATCATTATTTTATTTAACATAATTTCACCCAGTAAATATATATGTCAAACAAAAATTTATATGTCTTTCCTACCTTCAAGAGCAAATTCAAGTGTCATTGAGTCAATATATTCAATATCTGTTCCCATAGGAATACCAGTCGCTATTCTAGTAACCTTAACATTCCTATTTTCTAATACTTTCTTAATATATTGCATCGTCGTTTCCCCCTCAATCGAAGGTTTTAATGCCAATATAAGTTCTTCAATATTTTCCTTATCAATTCTTTCAAGTAATTTATTAATATTAATATCATCAGGTCCAATACCCTCTAGAGGTGAAATAAGACCACCAAGTACATGATACTTAGAATTATAAACATTAATTTTTTCAAAGAGAGAAATATCTTTAGCTTTTTCTACAACAAAGACAATCTTTCCATTACGACTTTCATCAGCACAAATCGGACAAATATCATTGTCCGTAATATTTCCGCAAATAGAACATGGTCTAATTTTATCGCGAACATCAACAATTGCTGTTGAAAAATTTGTCAATTTTTCCTTATTAAAATTAATAAGTGAAAAAGCAAGCCTTTCGGCTGTCTTTTCTCCAATTCCTGGTAAATCTTTAAAAGAATCAATAATCTTCTTCAAACACTCTGGATACATACTACATCAAACCATTTAAAAATTGACTATACTTACCAAGTTTTTGCTGTTTATCATTTTCCATCTTATTAATAGCATCATTCACTGCAAGAAGAATCATATCTTCGAGCATTTCCAAATCATCTAATGACAAATCACTTTCATTAATCTTAATAGATTCAAGTTTATTCTTTCCACTCATAACAGCAGTGACAAGTTGTGATTTCCCCTCGTATACCTGTTCCTCCAATTCACTTTGCGTTTTTTCAATATCTTTCTGCATTTTTTTAGCCTGCATCATTAAATTTTGCATATTCATAACATATCAATCTCCTTTTATTTATATTCTATCATATTATCTCCTACAAGTTCAATAAGTTTATCAACAGGAGTTTTATCTTCAACCTGCTTTTCTATTCTTTTTTCCTCTTTAATTACATACTTAACACCATTTTTAACATTCTTAATGTATTTTTCCTTTTCCTCGAGCCATCTATTATTACTTATAGCAATAGCCTTAACTTTCAAGTTAAAAACTTTATCAAGCATATTTTCAATATTATCAATATTTTCATTAATTCTACTTACAACTGATTGTGATTCACTTGCTATAATAACATTTGAAGACGAGGCTACCATAACAGAAGCATCTTTTAAAAGACCAGAAATCAAAGAATAACTTTCATCATATATATAATCATCAAGTTTTTTCCAATTATCTATTAAAGTATTTTTAATTTCCTTAGAAGCCGAAGCAAAAGCATTATTAATTCTAATATCAACAGCCTCATCATCAATAAAATTATTTCCCAAAATTATTTCCCGGGAAATAATTTCATCATCACTAGAATCATTATTGTTAATTTTACTACTTTTTTTTACACTTTCATCTCCGATTATTTCCCGGGAAATAATTTTGTCGCCTTCACCGACCATTTTTTCATTAGAAAAAAACTCATCAGAAAATCTAAGCATATAAGTCATAAAAACAATTGAACCATGTGATGAAACTTTAATAACACTCAAAATATCATTTAAAACTTCAACAAATTTATACAATTTATCATCATCAAAAAGGTCACTTACAACTTTAATCGAGGCATTTTTAGTCATAATATTACTTAAATCACCAGTATTTTTATATAGAATAACATCTTTCAAAAAAATAACTAACTCAGGAATAAATTTGCCAATTTCTTTTCCTGATTTATCTAAATAATCAACAAAACGAATAATACCATTTTTATCATTAAAAGCAATATTCTTAATAAGAGAAGATAAATCATCATAAGAAACTGAACCTACCACTTTATTAACATCTTCAAGAGTAATATTACCATTAGAATAAGCAGTAAGTTGATCCAAAATATTAATAGCATCCCTCATACCACCATCAGCAACACGTGCAATTTCATAAAAAGCATCATCTTGAACCGAAATATTTTCACATTTAGCAATTTCTTTTATTCTATCAACAATCTTATCATCATCAATCTTTGAAAAACGAAATTTCTGACATCTCGAAGCAATTGTTAATGGTATTTTATGTGGCTCTGTAGTTGCCAAAATAAAAATAACATGACTTGGAGGTTCTTCCAAAGTTTTTAACAAAGCATTAAAAGCTTGTGTAGTCAACATATGAACTTCATCAATAATATAAACCTTATATTTAGCATTACTAGGTACCAAATTAACCTTATCCCTAAGTTCTCTAATTTCATCAACACCATTATTTGAAGCAGCATCAATTTCCACAATATCATTGCTATTATTAAAATTAATACAATTGTAACACTTACCACAAGGATTACCATCAATTAAATTTTCACAATTAATAAGCCTAGCAATAATTTTAGCAATAGTCGTCTTTCCAGTACCCCTAGGTCCGCAAAACAAATAAGCATGTGAAATCTTATTATTAGCAATAGCATTTTTAATAACAGTCACAACCTCTTCTTGCCCATATACATCATCAAAACTAAAAGGTCTATATTTTCGATACAAAGCCAAATATGCCATTCCACACCTCCATCAAAAAATATTATAACATAAAAAAGAAAGAAAAAAATCACTTTTTTCTTCTTTTTCTAAAAAAATCAGTAAGTATCTTCGAGCATTCATAATTATCAGTATTTATAAGGTTTACCCGTTTACAAATTTTACTATTATCATACATTTGTTCGACATTATTTTTAGTACCATAATAAACAACTTTAATCCGACTTTCCACAATTGCTCCCATACACATCATACAAGGCTCTAAAGTAACATACATAACACAATCATCCAATCTCCAAGTATTAAGTTTTCGACAAGCTTCATCAATAGCATTAATTTCCGCATGTCTAATACTATTTTTTTCACTTTCCTTGCAATTATAACCACTAGCAATAACATTATCATTCATTACTATAATGCAGCCAACAGGAATTTCATTTATTCTTTCAGCTTTCTTAGCCTCTAAAATAGCCAAATCCATATATTTATCATTCATTAAAAATCACCACACAAATGTTTCACGTGAAACATAGAAATATTAACATACATATCAACAAAAAAGCAACAAAATATTATGTTCCACGTGAAACTTACCATTAAACAAAAAAATAATCATACATGTTTCACGTGAAACATGTAACAAGTAAAATCATAAAATTTATATAATAATAAAATCAATATTGGATTTAATATTAAAATAATTTTAACAATTAAACATTATCAATGTTTCACGTGGAACATAAAAAAAGATACACACATTAATAAAATGTTAAAGCTGCTGGCTTCCGCCCCTGACTTGGTTCCATCAATTAATGTTGTATCAAATACATAATACTAAAAAGAATAAAAAAAAGCAAGTTTTAAAATAGTAATCTATCATGTTCCACGTGAAACATGTAACAAGTAAAATCATAAAATCTATATAATAATAAAACCAATACTATACTTAATATTAATAATTAAACGATATCACTGTTCCACGTGGAACATAAAAAAAGATACACACATTAATAAAATGCTAAAACGCTAGCTTCTACTTCTGACTTGTTCCATTAAATAATATTTTATTAAATGTATGATGCTAAAAAAATAAATATTTAAAATCAATTAATCACGTTTCACGTGAAACATCAAATAATATTTATTTAAAAACTATATTTAAATAATATTTTTTCTATTAATACAATATCGTAAGGTCATTAATAATTATTAAATATTCATTTTATAAATGAAATACTTATGTTCCACGTGAAACATAAGTAAAATATTAAAAACGAACAAATGTATGTAAATTATTTCCCAGGAAATAATTTACTTTAAATAACATAAAATTTATTTCCCAAACAAATCGCACATTTTCTAAAATAAAGTTAGTAATATTTAAAAATACATATCATCTCTTTAAAGGAAAAAATATTAAAATATATTCATGATAATAATTATTAAAATAATTTATCAACAGGGTAATAAAAAAATACACTCAAAAACATATTTTAAGGTACAAATTATTTCCCGGGAAATAATTCCATTCGCAAATACAAAAATACTCTACCAAAATATTTAATTTAAAATAATATTTATAAGTAGCAATATTCAAAAAATACCGTCAAAAATATATTTTGAGGTATAAATTATTTCCCGGGAAATAATTTACTCTAAATACATAAAATTTATTTCCCAAACAAATCGCATATTTTCTAAAATAAACTTAAGAATATTAAAAAATACATACCTATCATCTTTAAAGGAAAAAAATTAAAATATATTCACGATAATAATTATTAAAATAATTTATCAACAGGGTAATAAAAAAATACACTCAAAAACATATTTTAAGGTACAAATTATTTCCCGGGAAATAATCTCATTCGCAAATGCAAAAACACACTGCCACTATATCTAATTTAAAATACCATTTATGAATAGCCTTATTCTAAATAAATACCTCAAAAACATATTTTAAGATATAAATTATTTCCCGGGAAATAATTTACTAAAATAAGATAAAATTTATTTCCCAAATAAACCATATATTAAAAATAAAGTCAGTACTATTAAAAATACATATCAAAATATTAAAATATAATAATAATAATAATAATAATAATAATAATAATAATAATAATAATAATAATAATAATAATAATCAAAAAATAATCTATCAACAGGTCAACACTAAAAATAATTATAATTATAATTTAAACAAACAAATGTACGAAAATTATTTCCCGGGAAATAATTTTCAAATAAAAAAAAGGATCTACTCATCTAAAGCAGATTCCTCTTCACTATTTTCTTTATCGACAACAGCAATAGAACTTACAACACTATCATCTTTCAAATTAATAAGTTTAACTCCTTGTGTAACTCTACTCATCGTTGAAATTTTATCAACATCCATTCTAATAACAATACCAGCATCTGTAATAATCATCAAGTCTTTTGAATTATCAACAGTCTTAAATGAAATAATAGCGCCATTCTTATCAGTAATATTAACCGTCTTAACACCTTTTCCACCACGATTAGTTATTCTATACTCATCAGTAGGAGTCTTTTTACCATAACCCTTTTCCGTAACAACAAGAACAAACTGATCTGGGCTAGCAACTTCCATACCAACCAAACTACCAGATGGCCCTAAATTAATACCTCTAACACCAGAAGCACTTCTTCCCATAACTCTAATAGCTTCTTCATTAAATCTAACCATACGACCGTTTGATGATGCCATTAAAATTTCATTATTACCATTAGTCTTCTTAACCGAAACAAGTTCATCATCATCTTTAAGAGTAATAAACTTTTTACCATTATTTCTAATACTATCAAACTCCGAAATATTCGTACGCTTAATAAGACCAAGCTTAGTAGCAAATACCAAATATTTACATTCATCATCTGAAGAAATATTAAGAAGAGCTGTAATCTTTTCATTCCTATCTAAACTCAATAAGTTAACAATAGGAAGACCTTTCGATTGCCTACTAAATTCAGGAATTTCATACCCTTTAATACGATATACCTTACCACGATTAGTAAACATAAGAATATAATCATGTGTTGTCGAATTAATCAAATGTTCAACAAAATCCTCTTCGTTCGTTGACATTCCTTTAATTCCCATACCACCACGATTTTGACTTCTATAAGTATCTGAAGCAATTCTCTTAATATAACCTTTATTAGTCAAAGTAATAATAATATTTTCCACAGGAATAAGAGATTCATCTTCGATAAAGTCAATAGCGGTCATGTCAATTGAAGTTCTTCTCTCATCAGCATATTTATCTTTAATTTCCAAAAGCTCATTTTTAATAATTTCGAGAACTTTCTTCTCATCACCTAAAATAGCCTTTAATTCTTCAATTAACTTAAGAAGTTCAGCAAGCTCATTCTCAATTTTGTCTCTCTCTAATCCAGTCAAACGACGTAATTTCAATTCCAAAATAGCATCCGTTTGAACTTCAGTAAGACCAAATCGCGAAATCAATTTCTCTTTAGCTTCGACATCACTTTCAGCCGTTTTAATAATCTGAATAACCTCATCAATATTATCGAGAGCAATCTTATAACCTTCTAAAATATGAACTCTCTTTTCTGCCTTATTAAGATCAAATCTCGTTCTCCTAATAATAACAACCTTTTGATGATCGATATACTTCGAAATAATATCTTTAAGAGGAAGCGTTTTAGGAGTAAGACCATCTAGCATTAAAAAGATAATACCATAAGATACTTGAAAATTAGTATGCTTATATAAATTATTTAAAACCACTTGCGGATTAGCATCTCTCTTTAAAGTAATCGTAATCTTAATACCATTCTTCAAGTCCGTATGATAGTCAGAAATACCATCAATTATCTTGTTATGAACGAGTTCAGCAACCTTATTTTTAAGTTCCATCGTATTAACACCATAAGGAACTTCCGTAATAATAATATTGCTATGCGTTCCCAAATCCTCAATTTCCGCTCTACTTCTAATCGTAATAGTTCCGCGTCCGGTTTCATAAGCCTTTTTAATACCAGAATTTCCTAAAATAATACCACCGGTCGGAAAATCAGGTCCCTTAATGTGCTGCATCAATCCCAAAGTATCAATATCAGGATTATCAATATAAGCAACACAACCATCAATTACCTCTCCCAAATTATGTGGAGGAATATTCGTCGCCATACCGACAGCAATTCCCATTGAACCATTAACCAAAATATTCGGAAATCTACTAGGTAAAACACTAGGTTCTTTTCTCGTTGCATCAAAGTTATCTTCCATATCGACAGTATCTTTGTTAATATCTCTAAGTAACTCGAGTGACAATTTCGAAAGCCTTGACTCCGTATACCTCATAGCGGCCGCTCCATCACCTTCAATATTACCAAAATTACCATGTCCGTCGATTAACATATACCTTTGGTTAAAATCTTGAGCTAATCTTACCATTGCCTCATAAATACTAGAATCACCATGAGGATGATAATTACCCATAACTTCTCCGACTGTTTTAGCGGACTTTCGATGCGGTTTATCAGGAGTATAACCACTCTCGTACATCGACCATAATATTCTTCGGTGAACGGGTTTTAATCCGTCTCGCAAATCAGGTAAAGCTCTCGATTTAATAACACTTACTGAATATTCCAAGAAAGATTTTCTAACCTCGTCGACAATATTATTTTCCGATAAACTATCGCGTTCATGAAAATTACCATTAAAATCATCATTACCATTAAATTCTTCTTCATCTACAGTATTTTCTTCCGAAGAATTTTCAGAATTATCAACAACTAAATTTTCATCTAAGTTATCATTAATATTTTCATCCATAAACCATTCACCACCTAAACATCCAAATTCTCTGCATATATAGCATTTTCTTCGATAAATTTTCTTCGAGGTTCAACTTCATCCCCCATTAATTTTTCAAATATAGCATCAGCAGCTACGCAGTCATCGACAGTTATTTTACGAAGCGTTCTCTTTTCAATATCCATTGTCGTCTCATTAAGCTCTTCCGCATCCATTTCTCCTAAACCTTTCATACGAGCAATTTCCGCACGACTACGAATATTATCTGGTAAAGACTTCATGTAACTGTCTAATTCAGCATCATCCAAAACATATTTTCTCGTTTTACCATGCATTATTCTATATAGCGGAGGTTGTGCTGCATATACATGCCCCGCTTCGACAATTGGCCTAAAGAAACGATAAAACAAAGTAAGTAAAAGTACTCTAATATGTGAACCGTCGACATCAGCATCCGTCATTATGATAATTTTATCGTACCTTAATTTCGATAGATCAAATTCTTCGCCAATACCAGTACCAAAAGCTGTAATAATTGTTCTTATCTCTTCATTAGATAATGCTCTATCAAGTCTCGCCTTTTCCACATTTAATATCTTACCTCTAAGTGGCAAAATAGCCTGAGTCATCGAGTCTCTTCCCTTTTTAGCGGATCCTCCGGCACTATCTCCCTCGACAATAAATATTTCCGATACTTTTGGATCTTTACTTTTACAATCTGATAATTTACCAAAGAAATTAGTCGTTGCTAAATCACTTTTTCTCGTTATTTCTCTAGCCTTTCTAGCAGCATTTCTCGCTCTACAAGCAAGCATAGCCTTATTTATAATAACCCTAGCGTCTTCTGGATTTTCCATAAGAAAACGTTCAAATCCTTGAGAAAAGACACTATCTGCAAGTTTTCTAACTTCCGAATTTCCAAGTCTTCCCTTTGTCTGACCCTCGAACTGTGGATTAGGATGTTTACAAGAAATAATCATTGTAAGTCCCTCTTTTACATCATCACCAGTTAAAGACTCATCTTTTTCTTTTAATATATTAGCTTTTCTCGCATAATTATTTATAACTCTTGTTAAAGCCCTTCTAACTCCTTCTTCGTGAGTACCACCATCATGTGTATTAATATTATTAACAAATGAATATATATTCTCATTATAGCTAGTATTATACTGCATTGCTACTTCAAAATATACGCCATCTTCTTCACCTTCAAGATGAATAATATCTTCGTGAATAGGAGTTTTCTCTTTATTAATAAATTTAACATATTCTTTAATTCCACCTTCATATAAGAAAGTTTCTCCCGTCGTATCTTCCTCATCACGATCATCTCTAATTGTAATTGAAAGTCCCTTATTTAAAAAGGCAAGTTCTCTAATTCTAACCATTAAAGTTTCATAATCGTAAATATCGGTATCAAAAATATCAGGATCTGGCTTAAATGTTACTACCGTACCTGTTCTATTTTCTTCACAAGTATCAATTTCTTTCAAAGGTTCGACAGTATGTCCCCCATTTTCAAAACGAATAAAGTAAACCTTACTATTTTTGTATACCTTAACTTCAACCCATTTACTTAAAGCATTGACAACGGAAGCTCCAACACCATGAAGTCCACCGGATACTTTGTATCCTCCTCCACCAAATTTACCACCGGCATGTAATACTGTATAAACTGTTTCAACAGTCGATAAACCTGTCTTTGGATGTACTTCAACTGGTATTCCTCTACCATCATCTTTGACAGTAATTGAATTATCTTTATTAATGACAACCTCAATATTTTGACAGTAACCCGCTAGAGCTTCGTCAATAGCGTTATCGACAATTTCCCAAACTAGATGATGTAATCCCTTGACATCAGTTGTTCCAATATACATACCTGGTCTTTTTCTTACTGCTTCAAGCCCTTCCAATACCTGAATATCAGAGGCATCATAATGTTCACTATTATTCATTTTTATCACCCTTCCTGCTCGAAACTATTTCCCGAGAAATAATTTTTCCATTTTCTATCTCATAAACATTAGCATTTTTTCGCATATCTTCTTTAATATTTTCGATATCTGTCGTCGTAATTATCGTCTGAACTTTTTTATTATCTAAATACCCTAAAATACTATTTCTTTTATTTATATCTAACTCACTAAATATATCATCTAGAAGTAGTATTGGACTTTCATCAGTTTTATTACTAAATAAAATAACTTCTGAAAGTTTCAAAGACAGTATCGCACTACGTATTTGTCCTTGTGAACCATATAATGATAAATTTTTATCATCTAACATAAAATAAAAATCATCACGATTAGGTCCGATAAAAGTCATCTTATATAATAATTCCTTATGTAAATTTTTATCTAATTTTTTAAGTAATTCTTCTTTTAAATTATTACTATTATTATCACAGCATACATTAGATATATAAGCTATTCTAATATTAGATAATCCCGTAATCTTATAAAAGATATCTTCTATATAACTATTTATTTCATTAATATAATCTTTTCGATAATTGTATACCTCGATAGATAAATCAGTATATTTATCATTTAATATTTCTAAATATTCACAGTCACTCTTTTTATCTAAATTTATTATCTTAAGAAATTCATTTCTTTGTCTTAATACTATATTATAATCACTTAGACATTTAAGATATTTTCTGTTTATCTGACTTATTTGAATATTGAGATATCTTCTTCTTGAAGACGGGCTTTCTTTAATCATTCGAACAGCTTCGGCACTAAATATAACGACGTTCATTTTTGATATATAATCACTTAATTTTTTAATTTCTTTATCGTTTATTTTTACTGTCTTACCATTATCGTTTAACAATATTGAGAGTTCATCATCAAAATTACTTCCCGATAATAACCCTTTTATCATCGAAAATTTACTATTAAACTTGATTAAATTTTTATCATTAATTGATAAAAAAGACTTTGTAACAGCAAGTACATAAATAGCTTCTAATAAATTTGTCTTTCCCTGAGCGTTATTCCCAATTACTATATTTAAGTTATCATTAAATTCAATTTCTAAATTATCATAATTTCGATAATTTAATAGTTTAATTTTTTTTATTTTCATTTAAAAGTATTTTTTAAGCTCATTATTTCACCTTTTCTATTTTTATGTACCCCTATACATATATAATTATATCACAAAATACCCCTAAAAAAAAGAGAAATATGGCTTTTTTCTCTTTTTTTCCTTCAATAAAATTATTTTTTCTTATCATATTAAAAATTTCCTCTTAATTTTATATTATTAATAAATTTTTCTATCTTAATACACTTCGTAATTTGACTGTCAATAGTAGTAAAAGATGCACTAATATTAAGTATTTTTCCACCTTTAAAATATATCTTTGTGTAATCATTTTCTTTAACATACCTATCGACATTACTATAAGCTATCCAAATACAATTCTTCGAGTTAGGAGAAGTTGTTGGAAAAAATATCAAATTATCATATTCTGATACAATAATTGGTGTCTTAATATAATAATTAAAATTATCAATAACAAATTGTCTTTGAATATCATAAGAATGACCATATATTTTACAACATCTTCTCAAAAATTTAAGACAAGTCATATGAACTGATACCCTTCTTTTCTTCTCAATAACCAAAATATTTTTCGGATTATCATCATCGAGCGTAAAACATAGAACATCATCATTTATTATATAAGTATCCATTAATATCCCCCTTTCCACATATAAAAATATGTGCCCTATATTAAAGCACATTCCTTTGTCGAAAAAAGTCTAATAATGTCGACAAATAATAAAAATTTTTTTTCAAAGTAAAACCTCATTTCCATACCCAAGAAATGAGGTTTTTGCATTTAAATAATCAATTATGAAGTCTTAATCGGAAGTACCAATTGCACTAAAGACTCATCATCATTATTTTTAATGACAATTGGTGAAATATCATTATTCATACAAATAACAATCTTCTCACTATTAAAACTTTTAATAGCATCTAACATAAACTTCGAACTAAAAGAAATATTAATAGCCTTATCAGAATTAACTTCAATTTTTTCTTCAACTTTACCAATCTCTGGCGAATTAGAAGAAATCATCAGTTCATTCTTATTTAAAGACAATTTAATTGTATTCTTCTCTCTATCTGAAGTAAGAAGTGAAGCTCTATCAATCATATTAAACAAATCATCAAAAGAACATTCAAGCTCAATATCAAATTCCTTTGGAATAATATTTGAAGTAGTTGGATAACTACCACTTAAAAGCCTTGATAAAAACACTGTATTATGATACTTAAATAGCACTTTATTACTAAATAAATGAATTTCTAAAGACTCATCATCTTCATCTAGCATTTTTGTAAGCTCTACTAAATTTTTACCAGGAATAACAATATTGACATCATTCAAAGCATCATGATCTAATTCCACAACCTTTCTCGCAAGTCTATAAGAATCAGTTGCTAAAACCTCTAAAGTATTACCACTTATAATAAAATTAATACCCGTAAGTAAAGGTCTCGTTTCATTTTGTGAAGTAGCAAAAACAGTTTGATTTATAATATCTTTAAAAACACCATTACTAATAACAATAGGTTCCTTAGTTTCATCTAAATCCAAATTAGGAAATTCATTAGGATTAACACCATTCAAATTAAATTCTGTATTTTCTGTACTGATAATAAGTTTATAGCCATCGAGGACCTCAAAAGAAATATCTGTATTAGGTAATTTCCTAATAATTTCCACAATATATTTACCCCCAATAACAATACTGCCAAGTTCTTCCACTTCCGTAAGTTCATCCTTACTAATAAAAGACCTAATTGACACATCAGTATCACTCGCGGATAAGTATAACCCCTCTTCCATCAAATCAAACTTAATACCAGTAAGAATAGGAATTAAATTTTTAGTACTAATAGCTCTCGAAGTATTATTTAAGCTTTCTAATAATCTTTCTTTCTTTACAACAAATTTCATATTTTTTCATCTACCTTCCTTATATATTATTTATTATTATTATACACTTGATAAAGTTGATATCATCATTTTTCCCTTTACTTACTAAGGATTCTTCCTCCACAGGACATGTTGATATCTGTAAACTTATCAACTATATTCTCGACTTTAATTCATCAATAACTGTTTTTAACTGTTCGTTAGTCTTCAAATCCTTCTCAATTTTTTGATAGGCACTGATAATTGTCGAATGATCGCGCCCCCCAAAATAAGTTCCCATCTTTGGAAAAGACTCATTTGTCATAATTCTACATAGATATATAGCAATTTGTCTCGGGTAATTGACATCTTTACTTCTTTTTTTACCTTTAAGTTCTTCAATATCTATTTTAAAATACTCACAGACAATTCTCTGAATTCTATGAACGTCATTCTTGTAAACACTTCTGTCGCTAACCTTATCTTTTAAAGCTTCGATAGCAATATCGAGTGTAATTTTTCCCTTATTCATCATTAGAGCATAGGCAAATACCCTTGTAATAGCCCCTTCGAGCTGTCTGACATCCGAATCATTAATATTAGCAATATATTCAATAACTTCGATAGGAATGTCGTCAGCGGCCTCTTGATGAGAAATTTTCTTCTTAATAATATTGACACGTAAATCGAAGTCCGGCGGTGTAATGTTCGCCGTAAGTCCCCAATTAAATCTCGTAATGAGCCTATTTTCGAGCATTTTAAGGTCATCCACCGATCTATCAGAAGCAATAATAATCTGTTTATTAGAATCATGTAACTGATTGAAAGTGTGGAAAAATTCCTCTTGTCCTTTTGTAGCGGTTCCTAAAAATTGAATATCATCAATAATAAGAACGTCGATATTCCGATATTTATTTTTAAAAGAATCAATCTTATCAAATCCCATCTTATCATTGTTTCTAACCGCATAAATATAATCATTGACAAATTGCTCGCTAGAAACATATAATACTTTTTTATTCGAATTTTCAATAATATAATTACCGATAGAATGCATAAGATGCGTTTTCCCAAGTCCACTTTTTCCATATAGAAATAGTGGATTGTAAGCTTTACCAGGTTTTTCCGCGACTGCTCTTGCCGCAGTAAAAGCAAATCTATTCGAATCTCCGACAATAAAATTATCAAAAGTATATTCACTTTTTAAATTAGCGGACCCCTTATCTTGATAAGGGACACCATTTTGAATTTCCTCTTCAATTTCTTCCTTCAAAGGCCCTTCATCGGCAATTTCACTTTCTAATTTAAACTGAAAATTAAAGTTTGTTCCCGTTATCGAATTAAAAATTTCCTCAATTTCATCAAGATAGTTTTCTTCCAAATGTTTTTTATGTAGGGACATTGGTACCAATATAGTAGCGCTTCCATTATCTAATTTATAAAGTTTCGTATCTTTAAACCACGTATCATAAGATAAAGGAGATATTCGATCTTTAATTTTTTCTAGAAAGTTATTCCAGAGCATTTCCGTATTCATAACAAAACCTCCTTTATTTCAAGTACGCACTCAAATTCCATTACCTTTATTATATAACAAAAATAAATTTTGTCTAGTAATTTATTCATATTAACAACTAAAATAACAATATATCAACAGCTTTTCCACAATATGATATCATATAAAATATATAAATAGAGTACTTATCAACAAATTTTGTCAAATAAAGTTATCAACCTGTGTAAATTTACTTTTCCACAGGTCTGTTGATAATGTTGATAAACAAAAAAAGCCTTGATATACAAGACTTTAAACTAATCATTTTTCCACTTTATCATCCACTTGTCAAATATATTAGCATTTGAACTATGTGGAGGAGGATCAGGTAAATCCATTTTCACTATCATTGGAATTTTCATCATTCTTCCAAATGCTACACATGTTCCCGCCTGAAGTGACTTTTGCTTCTCGATAACATCACTACTAATATTAGGAACCATCTTTTCAATATATTCCAAATCGCTAGGATGATTAATTTTAAATATTAAAAAATTACTACACTGAGATATAACCGTTTCCGATAATTCAGTCGGTCTTTGCGTAATCAAATCGAGGATAACTCCAAACTTACGACCTTCTTTCGCAATTCTTTCGAATATATTATACCCAAGAATATTTATATCATTGTCTTTTTGTACATACCTGTGAGCTTCTTCGAGCATCAAATGAATAGGCATACTTCCTCTTGATGGTAAACTCTTCATAAAATTAAATAAAATTCTCGAATAAACCTTAACTAGAGACTTCGCAAAACGATCGTCGATATTTTCGAGAACAAAATTAATAATTTGTGCTCTCTTATTATTACCAATTAAAATTAGTCCCGAAATATATTCATTAATCGAAACAAAGTTTTCACACTCAAAGAATTTTCTCTGCGAACTATTAGCAATAGCGTGCAACTTAACCTTTAGCGCCGTCGCTTCACTATACGATTTCTCATTTAAAAGTAATCCTTCCGAAATAAGAGTAAAGTTAAGAGCCACTTCCAAATCGTCAATTGTAAAGAAAGTTGGCACATATTCCTCGTTCCACTTCGTATCATTATCGATAAATTTATTAATATACTCCGTAATTAAAACTCTCTCGGCAAATTGTCCCTGACTATCAATTTCAAAACATTTTCTAAATTCCCTCGTATAACCTACTCCGGGAACTTCGACATCCAAATTAAGTTCAGGTGTATTACAGTCAGTGAGTATTGAGAATATTTGATCTCTAATTCTTGCCGATACTTGATTAGAATAAAGAACAGAAACAATTGCTTTAGCAATCAAATGATTCTTATACCTGTTAGTTTCTTCATCTTTTTTAGAAAATAAAGACACGTAAGCTAACATTTTTTCAATAATCATAATCTGTGAATATTCCGATACATCTAAAATATTAGCATAATCATCTACCGATAAAAGCCATAGCGGTAATTTTAATAAATTATCACTTTTACTAGTATCAGTAGAAAACAATTTATAGTTAAAATTAAAATTATAAGTATTAATCGAACTAAAAGCATTATCATATTCATCAGTATTATTAAATATAAAGATGATACTATTAAAAGGAATATAGTCTTTCATGATAAATAAATTTTGTACTAATCTTGCAACACCATATGTTTTTCCAGAGCCAGTATTACCAAAAATAGCACTGTGATTACTCCACATATCGTCAATATTAATTTTAACTGGGCTGTTATTATAAAGAGGAGACGCTCCAAGTATCATTGCACTAGGATCATTATACCCAGTAAGTTCGGCAAGTTCATTAGCATTAATAATTCTAACCTTGGCAGAAGTACTAGGCTTTCTAATAATACCATCAAAAAATTTATCTCCTTGAAATTCTCCAAGAAAGTTAATCTTAACTTGATCGTTGATAATTTCTTCAATTTCTCCCAATATTTTTTTATTAGGTTCCTCAAATACCACATTCAAGTTAAGTAAATCATCATTGATAACATTATCAATTTTAACGATAGCATAATTTTTTGTAATCGAAACAATTTCTTTAAACATACTATTCCTCTCTATTCTTTACTTATCATAACTAAATTATAACAAATAAAATAAAAAAAAGAAATACCCTTTTTAAATTTATTATTTCCTTCCGCACTAAAGTAGCTCCAGGCTCTTGTAAGCCTTGTGGTCTTCCAAGAGTAAATTTAGAGCCTAAGGTCTCTAAATTTAAGCTTTCTTAAATTATAATTAACAATAATATCTTAGAGAGTTAGAGCCATAATTATTTCTTCTTATAGCTAATCATTCCATAAATTAACATAAGGCTAATATAAATAAACTCTAATTTATTACTTCTATATAATTTATAATCCCTTTAACAGGTTAAAATTATAAATTAAATTTTTTATCATTGTAAAATCTTATAAATTAAGACTTTACAATGATTTTTTCTTTA
>CANQPC010000002.1 GCA_947625625.1 uncultured Bacilli bacterium | reverse complement strand
TTGATAGTACCTTTATAATGAATTAAATCTACTATATTTCTAGTTGGTGCTATTATGCACGAGATAGACATATTCCAGGACCTTTACCTTTAGGTTATCAAAGAATAAATAAGAAAATGATACCAGACCCTTTAACAAAAGATATAGTTATTAGAATGTATGATTTATATTTAGAGGGTAAAAGTTATCAAAGTATTTCTAATATCTACAACAAAGAAAAAGTATTAGGAAGAACTAATTGGCTTGATTCAACAATAAATAGAATAATGACAAATGAAATATATAAAGGTGATTATGTTCACGGAAGAAGCACAAAACACCCTACTTATTATGAAAATGTTGTTGAATCATTAGTTAGTAAACAAAAATGGGAAGATTGTCAGTATCAAAAGAAAAGAAATGCAAGACATTATGAAAGAACTGCCACTTATCTATTTACTAATAAACTTAAATGCTCTATATGTGGTAGGTTTTTAGGTGGAAGTGCTACTACTAAAAAGAATGGTAATAAATACTATTATTACAAATGCGAACATTGTAAAACCTATTTTAGTGAAATAGAAATAGAAGAAAATTTAAAAGCATTTTTAATAGAATTAAATAAACAAGATGAATTAATTAATGACTATTACACACCTTTTATTAAATCAAAATTAGAAAATAAAGAAATAAATTATGAAAAAGAAATTAAAGAATTAGATAAACAATTAGATCGTATTAAAACAGCTTATGTTAAAGGTATTTTAAAACTAGAAGATTTTGATAATGAAATGAAACAAATAGAATTTCAAAAAAATGAATTAAACAAAAAATGGCAAGACCAAAAGCAATATGAAAACTTAAACTTTACAGTTGATGATTTACTTATCTTACAAGATAAACAAGAAATAGATAATTTTGTTAGACCAGAACTTTTATTTATAAACTTAAATAAATGGAAAGAAACACCTAGAGAAAAGAAACAAAGATTAATTGCTAAATACATAGACTTTTTAACAATAGAAAAGAAAGATAATAAAATTCAAATTGTAAATGGTAATTTTAGAGAATCATTTTTACTTGATATGATGATTAATCATAAAAATTATGGTACACCTTATAACTTTAATATATTTGAAGATGATTACGGTTATATGCTACCTATGAATTGGGAATTGAAAACAAAAGATGAAGCAAAAAATTACTTTAATAAATTGTGTACTACTCTTGGAAATGAATATAAACTTCAATTCTATGAAATTGATACAGATGATGATTTAAAAAATTTATCATTTGAAAGTGATATAGAGATAGAAAAAATAATTAGACTTATTGCATTAGAAAATGATGATAAATTTGATAAAGATAAAAATTTAAAATTAGGAATTATAACGATAGATTTGTCTAATATAAAAGCACCTAATGGAAAACAAGTTTATAAAGATTTTTTTGAGAAAATAAGAAAGGTGTTAAAAGAAAATGAGTTATGCAATATTTAGAGTAGAGCCAATAAATAAACTATCAGATCTAGCCCAAATTGGTTCTCATAATAAAAGAGAAAAGAAAGCATACAAATCTAATCCTGATATTGATATTACAAAAACTAAAAATAATATAGATATTATTCCTTTATCAGAAAAATATATTAAAGGGTTCTATAATCTAACTAAGGAATATAAAAAAGAACACGATAAAAGAATGGAAACAATGAGAGATGATAGAAAAAAAACTTTTAAACAAATGTTAGATGATTCTAATAATGTTGTTGCCGATGAACTTTTATTTACTTCTGATAATGATTTCTTTAAAGGTATGAGTAAAAAAGAAATAAAAAAATGGGCTGATACTTGTATGGAATTTGTTTATAACGATTTAGGTTATAAAAAAGAACAAATATTACATGCTACTATTCACATGGACGAAAAAACACCACACTTACATTGTGTTGTTGTACCTTTAATTAGAAAATTTGATAAAAGAACTAATACTGAAAAATGGACTATATCTAAAAAGCAATATATTAGAGATAAAAACCATTTATCAGAACTTCAAGACAAATATTATGAAAGACTAATTAATAATGGTTTTAAACTTGAAAGAGGTATTAAAAATAGCGATAACGAACATATATCAATTAAAGAGTTTAAAAAGATTACTAAAAAATTAGATAATAGATTAGAAAAACAAAATTATCTTATGACAAGAGATTATGAAGAACTAGAAGAAAAATTAAAAACTTCTAAACCTACTATAACAGGTAAAGAAGTTAAAATTGATAAAGATACTTATGATACACTTAATCGTTTTATGAGTACATCAAAACAAGTTATAAAAGAAATACCTAAAAATCAAGCATTATTTAATGAACTTAATGACTATACACATAATTATAGACAACTTGAAAAAGAAAAACATAATGTAGAAATAGAAGTTAGAAAGTTAGAAATTAAAAATGAAGAATTAGAAAAAGAAAATAAAAGACTTTATGATTTTATCATAAACATATTTCAAACCTTAAAAAAATTCTTTCATAGATTACTTAAAATAGGAACTAAAAAAGATAAAGATGAAGTTATTACTGAAATAAAAGAATATCATAAACAAGAAATATATGATAATGAAGATTTACACGATATTGCCGATCATACTTCCAAAGAAAATGAAATTAATGACTATCTTTATTCTAATAATTATGATTACGACGATAAAGATATAGAAATATAAAAAGCCGAGCAAATTTCAAAAATGCTCGGCTTTAATAAAACCATTTTTCCGAAATGGTAACACACTACGCTATTGGCAAAGCCAATAACGGTGTGCAAAGGGAATTTTCCCTTTTGAAACACTTTTATATAACATAATTAAGCAAGGCATTAGACACGGTAATTTATGTCTTTAGTTTGCTAATTCCAAAGAATAATATTTGCCTTTGAATAATGCGGATTTTTCCGTTGCATAATATTCCTTCTCATTTCCTAATTCATATTTACCATTATCTGTATATTCACCATTTTGATATTTATAATAAGAATGATCACTATCACATATTGCATTCTCAGAACTGATAAAATTTACATCATTATTTATAGTTACATCATAATAAATTGTAACTAAATGATCATATTTAGAATCTTTTGAATAACTATTATTTTCGTATTTAATTGCAATCATTTTTGAATCTTTATCTTTATAAATATAATAATTGTCTGTTTCACACCATTCTAAAGGCCAATGACTATATGACTCTGTATCAATTTGTTCCATACTATCTGATATTATTTTTTCTTTTTTCAAAGCATCAACAATTTTTTCCCTATCATCTTGATTAGTTTCACACCCACATAAACATAATATACATATTAATAAACTAAAAACACATAACATTTTTTTCATTTTATTTTTTTCCTCCTTAAATATATAATTAACTCAATACCAATTTACTTTTGAATCATTGTCTAACAAATATGCTTCTCCTGGATTACTTGGGTTATATTTGACTCTTACTTCATTACCAGAAATAGTTTGTACACCCGTTTTTATTTCAATTAAACTTTTTGTTTTATAGCCAATAGGAATAAATCCTAATTTTATTTTCTCATAAGGCTTATTAACCAGTGCTTCATTTAATTCATAAGAATTTCCATCAACTATATATTCAACAGTTATAGTTGGTGAATAATCAATACCACGAGTTTTAACTTCTTTAATTATGCCTTTACATATTTCAGTACAATTACTTTTTTGCATAACAATACCTACCTTTCTATAATTATTATATCATACTAATTAGCATTTTTGGGAAAAGTTTTGTATAATATACAAATCTGTTAGTTCAAAATGTAAAAAATATAGTATAATTATATTAGTTAGTAGTTATTACTACCTATTATTAAGTATGAGAAAAGTTATTCAACTTCTTTTCTATACGCACCAGTGACGTTTCTGTTCGAACTTTTATAGTTTGAACTTAACATATAATCAATCCATTCGGATTGATTTTTTTAATAAAAATTCCCCAAGGTTATTTTGATACTTCTGTCAAAATACCTAGGGGGGTTAGTTATTTTGTCATAAATTAAAAGCAATAAAATTTACCAATATTAGATACTATTTTAGTTATTTTATGATACAATATTATTAGCACTAAAAATTGGTCAGACATGTCTGACTATTTCAGAAAGGAGTGAAATTATGTTAGAAAAAAATAACACTGAAATAATTAAAGAAATTAAAGATATTATTTTAAGTAGTAGAAAAAAGGTGGCTTATGAAGTAAATAATACTATGTTACATGCATATTGGAATGTTGGAAGAATTATTGTTGAAAACGAACAGAATGGCAACATTAAGGCAGAATATGGAAAACAGATTATGAAAGAACTTTCTAAGGAATTAACAAAAATTTTAGGATCAGGATTTTCTGTTAGCAATTTATTTAACATGCGTAAACTTTATATAACTTATCCAAAATTCCAGACAGTGTCTGGAAAATTGAGTTGGTCTCATTATTGTGAATTATTAAGTATTGATAACGTTGATGAACGAAACTTTTATGAAAAAGAATGTTTAAATTCTAACTGGAGTGTAAGAGAATTAAAAAGGCAATTAGAAACATCTTTATTTGAAAGATTATTACTTTCTGAAGGAAAAAAGAATAAAGAAAAAGTTTATGAATTATCAAAAGATGGACAGACTCTTAATTCACCTGAAGATGTATTAAAAGAGCCTTATGTGTTTGAATTTTTAGGAGTTAAAGAAAATAAGCCAATTTTAGAAAAAGATTTGGAGCAAAAGTTAGTAAAACATATTGAAGAATTTTTGCTTGAATTAGGAAAAGGATTTATGTTTGTTGGGACACAACAAAGAGTTACTTTAGGAAATACTCATTATTATGTTGATATGGTTTTTTATAATAAAATATTAAAATGTTATGTTTTAATTGATTTAAAAATAGGACAAATGAAAGCTGAATATGCTGGTCAAATGAATATGTATTTAAATTACTATAATGAAGAAATAAATGATAAAGAAGATAATAAACCAATAGGAATAATTCTTTGTAAAAGCAAAAAGGATATTGCAATTGATTATGCTTTAGGTGGACTTTCAAACAATGTTTTTGCATCTACTTATACTTACTATATTCCTAATAAAGAGCAATTAATTAATGAAGTTGAAAAAGTTTTAAATGAAACTAAAAAAGATGATATTGAGCATTAATTACCTACCATTAAACCAATATAAGTAATAGTTGTAAATATCTACACCACTCGCACCAGATTGATACCAAACTCGGACTTTTTAAAACATTTAATAAGTTCGAGTTTTAATATTTAATAATTTATGATAAAATATTTTTAGTAATTAAGGGGGAAAATATGAAAAAAGAGTTAATTAAAGCAGAAATAAATGTTAATGACAATAAAATAGGTATTTTAAGAATTGGCGATACCGACTATATATCATTAACTGATTTAGCAAAATATTTTAATCCTGAAAATCCTGCTAATGTTATAATACATTGGATGAGTAATAAAGGAGCATTTGATTATATAGGATTATGGGAATAATTAAATAATGAAAATTTTAATTTCACGGAATTCCGTGAAATTAAAAATAACGAAGTTGGATATTCATCATTTACTTTAAGTCCAAAAAGATGGATTTATAGAACAAATGCCATAGGAATATATTCTAAAGGTGGGAAATATAGCATAGGAACATTTGCTCATCCTGATATAGCATTTGAATTTGCAAGTTGGTTAAGTCCTACTTTTAAATTATATTTGATTAAAGAATTTGAAAGATTAAAAAAGAATGAAGCATATCAAGAGAAAATTGAATGGCATGCTAATAGAGTTTTAGCTAAAACAAATTATTTAGTCCATACAGATGACATAAAAAATTATATTGTGCCAACCTTAACAGAAAAGCAAAAGTCTGAGTTTAATGGTGATAATTAAATGGTTCCACACTGTGGAATTAGACCAAACCTGTTAATTTTAATTTAGAAAATGCAACAAGTTTTACAGGTGAATCTGGTATGTATATTTTATATAGTTTAGTCAGAATTAACTCTATTTTAAAGAATAATAAAATAGAATTAGAAGATAGAATTAAATCTAACAATGATATTGAAAAGAAAATTATAAAGGAATTGTCTTTATATCCTGATGTAATTGATGAATTATTAAAATCTAATGAACCAGCACATTTAACAAAATATATATTTAGTGTCGCAGGATTATTCTCAAAACTATATGAGCAAGTTAATATATCAAATGAAACTGATATTGTTTTAAAGTCATCAAGAATAAGATTATTAAATTGTATTTCAAAGGTGATAACTAGTGCATTAAAAATATTAGGTATAGAAACAATAGAAAAATTATAAAATATTGTTTCAAATAAAAAAATATATGGTATACTTTATATAGTGATTGATATAAATTAATCGTCTTTATGCGAAAGAGTTGTAAACCATTTCGCCGTTCGTACCATTAAAGTATGAAACATCGTAAAATGTTTTAATATAAACTTGATAAAGATTAGTATTAAATTTAGTTAAATTAAGAATTTTTAAAACTCCTTATAATTAAGGAGTTTTGCTTTTATTATATAATAATTAATGTTTGATAATTTTGACTTCGAGACTAAATCTTACCTTCTTTAATTAGTTTTTCCCAGCAGTCATGAATGTAAGAATTACCTCCAAGTACTTGATATCTATCATATAGTTCATAAGCATTCTTTTTTTGAATGTCAGTTTTGGTAGTTCCTTGCTCGATATCATTAATAAAATTTACGAGAATCATTTTTATTAATTCAAGTTCAATATTATTACGACTTTGAGTTGATGCTACTTCAATACGTTCTATTTTTTGATCGATCGGTTTAAATATTTTAGAGATAGTTTTCTTAATAAATGTTATTAATCCAGTTATAGCTCCAATAAAAATACCAATAAATGTAATAGCGGTAGCTATTTGACCTAACGATATATTTTCCATTTCTTTCCTTCTTTCTATTAAAGTTTTTCCTTTATATTTTATGTTTAATATAAAAATGAAAATAGAGCATTAAACTAATTTAGAACTTCTTTTATATTTAATAATATAATATACATGAGGGGGAAATATGAATTACGATTATAATTATGGGAATGATTATTATAACTACTATTATCCAATGGGAATTAAAAGTAGAGAATACGAGATAATGGCTCCCGAGCAGTCACAAAACGTTCAACCAGGAATGGAATATTTGATGAATCCGAGACCAATATTTGATAATCCTAATTATATTGGAAGTGGTAAATTAAAAGATAAAGTAGCTATAATTACTGGAGGAGATAGTGGACTTGGAAGAGCGGCAGCGGTTGCTTTTACTAAAGAGGGGGCTAAGGTTGTAATACCTTATTATAATGAGCATCGAGATGCCGAAGAAACTAAATCTTATATCGAAAGGTTAGGGGGAGAATGTTTACTTTTAAGTGGTGATATTACAGATAAATGTTTTTGTCAGGAAATTGTAAAAAAGACATTAGATAAATTTGGGAAAATAGATATACTTGTAAACAATGCTGGAGTACAATATCAGCAGGATGAATTAAACAGTATAAGTGATGAGCAATTTGATTGGACTATGAAAGTTAACGTCTATGGAATGTTTTATTTAACAAAAGAGGTTTTACCTTATTTGAAATCAGGAGCATCAATTATTAATTTATCATCAGTTACAGCTTTCTATGGGGATCCTCAACTTATCGATTATGTAACTACTAAAGGAGCAATAGTTGGTTTTACAAGAGCTTTAGCAAGAAATCTAGCTTTAAAAAATATTCGAGTTAATGCTATTGCACCGGGATTTTTTTGGACGCCGCTACAACCAGCTTGTTGGGTAAAAGAAAAGATCCCATCACTTGGAGCCGATGCAGCAATGGCAAGAGGGGCTATGCCATATGAACTTGCTTCAACATTTGTTTTTTTAGCAAGTGATGATTCTAGTTATATGACAGGTCAAGTTATTCATAATAATGGCGGTCAAATAATGGGATAAAGTAAAATAATATGCAATAAATCTTATTTCTTGAATGAAAGAAGTAAGATTTATATTATAAAAAATAAATTTTACTATAAAAAATGTTTATTTTATGATAAAATATTTTTTGTGGTGATTTTTATGGAATATAATTCGTTTAAATTTTTAATAAATTCTTTAGCAGAAAACAAATTATGTTTGAATAAAGAGTATTTAGATGAACTTCTTAATCAAAATATGATGACTGCACCCGCTAATGAAGCTCTAATATTGATTTTAGGTAGTGAGCTTGAGATAGATAAGAAGTTTTTTCTCGATTTTCTTGTCAAAAATGCTAGTGATTATGGAGCTTCTTTCGGTCTTCTAAAAGTATTAGAGGTAATAAAATCTAAAAATATAAAAGATGCTGATTATTATGTTCAAAAAATTTTTGATGATAAGAATAAAATGGCAAGAAATAATTTGATTAGGTTATTTCAAAATGAAAGAATTACGAAGGAGTTATTTGATTTTGTATATAATCAAGATAGTGAGTATGTTCAGAAAAGAATAGTTGATATAGCAGATCCTTTAATAGATGAAAAATATATTAAAAGTATTATGAAGAAAAGAGTAGTTACTCCAGTAGAAATAGATTGTTTACTAAATAATGTAGCGGTGGATGAATTAAAAAATTTTAAGAAGTTAGCGGCGGAATATATTAATAATCCAAATCTTTCTAATCTTTCTCGTCTTAATGAAAATCAAGAAAGATTAGATAAAATAATAAGATTGGGAATTAATATTCCTCTGGTATCAACTAATGTAACAGCTTCGACTGGTAGGAAAGATGAAATAAAAGGAAAGAAAAAAGCAAGATATCTTTTTAAGAGAAATCAATCGTGAGGTTGATTTTTTTATTTTAGTGTTTTATAATTAAAATAGATGGAGGATTATATGAGTAAGATTAAGAGTATATTTGCTAGAGAAATATTAGATTCGCGAAGTAATCCTACTGTTGAAGTAGATGTTACTTTGGAATGTGGAATAAAAGCAACAGCTTCTGTACCCAGCGGTGCTTCGACTGGTAAGTATGAAGCTTGGGAACTTCGTGATAATGATGAAAATAGATATCATGGTAAAGGAGTATTAAAAGCTGTAAATAATGTTAATAATATTATTGCTAAAGCTTTAGTAGGAATGGACTGTTTAAAGCAGAGAGAAATTGACGAAGCAATGTTAAAATTAGATGGTACTTATAATAAAAGTAATTTAGGTGCTAATGCCATACTTGGAGTATCACTTGCCAATTTAAAAGCAGCATCTATGTATGAAAAGAAAGAATTATTTGCATACTTAGGTAGTGAATATTCAATGCCTAGATGTATGATGAATATTTTAAATGGCGGAGCTCACGCTGATAATAAACTTGCTTTTCAAGAATTTATGATTGTACCTAGTAAAGAGGAATTTAAAGAAAATTTACGTATGGGTTCGGAAATATTTAACTCTTTGAAGAAAGTTTTAAAAGAGAGAGGACTACAGTGCGGTGTAGGAGATGAAGGCGGATTTGCTCCGGATGTTTCTGATGCGACAGAAGCACTTAATATAATTAGGGAGGCTATTTCCGCTAGCGGCTACGAGCTAGGAAAAGACGTATATATAGCTCTCGATGTAGCAGCTTCGGAATTTTACGATAACGGTATATATAAGTTAGAAGGCAAAGAATATACAAGTGATGAACTTATCGATTACTATGAAGAGATAGTTCCTAAATATCATATTATTTCGATTGAAGATGGTCTCGCCGAAGAAGACTATGAAGGATGGAAAAAACTTACCGAGAGACTTTCTAATATTCAGTTAGTTGGTGATGACTTATTTGTCACAAATAAAGATTTATTACAGAAAGGAATCAAGATGGGAATAGCTAATGCAATCCTTCTTAAGGTAAATCAAATTGGAACAGTAAGTGAAACTTTAGATACGATAAATCTTGCCAAAGAAAATGGGTATAAGACAATTATTTCTCATCGTAGCGGAGAGACTGAAGATAATTATATTGCCGATATGGCTGTTGGACTTAATTTAGGTCAAATAAAGACCGGATCTTTGTCTAGGGGAGAAAGGACCGCTAAATATAATAGATTGCTTCGAATAGAGGAACAAATAAAATGAAAAAAATAGGAGTAATACTTTTAATTTCTCTTTTCCTAGCGGCAGGTTGTACTAATAAATTAGAAGTTGAAAAAGATGAATATTTAACATATAAAAGTGATTTACAAAAACAAGAAGAATTTGATACCGAAGAGGAATTAGATTTTAATACTTTCTTTAATATAATTAGAGAAAATGATGAAAAAGTAAATTATAGTTTAAAAATTGATAATCCCAAAGTAGATATGTATAATATTAAAGCCCTACTTATTCATGATTTTGTTTCCGAAGACATTTTTCCTAGTGTTGGAATCTTTGATGAACCAGTAAATTTACTTAAAGATGAAGATTACTCAATATCTTTAAATGGAACAATTCAGACAACTAGTGATATAAGTAAGACAAAATTTAAACTTTATTTAGAATATGAAACTGAAAATGGATTAGAAAATAAAATCTATTATGAAGTTGCTAGAGGTTAATTAGTTCGACAAAAAGTATCCTTTTTATGAGGTATACTTTTTTTGGTGATATTATTTGAAAGTTAAAATAATTGATGAAAGTCATGAAAAAGATTTAGAAAATGAAATAAATAAATTTATTAAAGAGAATAATGTCGATATTATCGATATTAAGTTTGCTAGTTCCTGTACTATGTATGGGGAAGAACAAATTTATTGCTTTACAGCATTAATAATGTATACCGAAGAAAAGAAATAATTTTTCTTTATATAATTAAGAAAATATGGTATGATATTTTTATAGGAAGTGTTATATGCGAACAAAGAAAATATTTTTAAATATGTTGTGTGATATTTTACCTTATCTATTAATAGGAATCATTGGAATAATTAAAATGGATGTTTTAATTACCTATGTTGGAGATGTTGGTAATGGCTACTATCAGACAATTAATCAAATTATATCGTATGTTTTCTTAGCACAAGCAGGTTTTTCTGATGCAGTAATATATAGTTTATATAAACCATTTGCTAATAAAAATAAAGATGACATTAATGCCATTTATAGCGGTGCTAGAAAAGTATTTAAAATTATCGGTCTTATCATATTTGGAATAATCTGTTTAGTAACTTTAGGACTATATTTATTCTATCATTTTGAAGATGGATATCAAAGTGCCGCTCTTATATGTTTCTTTGTTATTTCGACATCATATTTGATATCTTATTTTGGAAGAGGGCAGACATATATGTCGGTTTTGTCGGCCGCTCAAGAAAAGTATATTTATTCACTTGTCTTCAATGGTGTCAAACTTTTATGTGATATTTTAATAGTAGTTGTTACCTATAAATTTAGAAGTTTAGAAGCGATAGCTATAGTTATCTTGTTTATGAAAATCTTGGAGGAAATAATTAATAGAATCGTCGTTCAAAAGAAATATCCTTACTTACACGAGACTGCTAGAAAAGATACTTCGATGGTTAAGATGACTAAAGACCTTGCTTGGACTCAAGTTGGTTATTTAGTATTAAATAATATTGATGCCCTTTTATTAATGGGTTTCAGCGGTCCTGTAATGGTAAGTATTTATACTACTTATAATTATATTTTAAGATTTTTAAATGAAATAGCTTCGCGGGTGGAGATGTCTTCAGTCTATTCTTTTGGTAATGTTTTTGCTAAAAAGGAAGATGAAAAAGTATACTCTCTATTTAAAGAGTTTTTAATGCTCTTCATTCTCATTTCTTTTTCAATGTGTATAACATTTATGATTGGCATTAGAGGATTTGTATCAGTATGGGTCGAAAAAGAAAATTATATTCTTAATTATTTGACAGTAGTTTTATTTACCGCAACTCTATTTATGAATATCTTGTATTATCCGCTAGTGGCTCTTATTAATGCTGACGGACTATTTAAAGATAATAAACATCATATCTTTATATGTTCGGTTATTAACTTAGTACTTTCGATAATTTTGATTAATTTCTTTGGAATTGATGGCATTCTTTTAGGTACAGTAATATCATTCTTTGTCAATATTCTTCTTAAATCTAATTCGGTATCGAAAAAAATACTTAAAGATATTAAATTATTTTCTATTTTGAAATATTATTTTCTTTCAACTATCATATTTGTCTTTCTCGCCGTTATTTTAAGTCCTATCGAAAGCTACTTTTTAAGTATATCTAGTGGATTTATAACGACGGTACTTAAACTTGGAATAGTATTTTTGATTGTTACTATTTTGACAACTATAGTATTATATTTTGTAAGTCCTTCTTCGAGGAGACTATTTGATAGAATAACCAAGTTGATAAAAAGAAAATTAAATAAACAAAAAGGAGAAGCTTAGTTCTTTCTCCTTTTTTCAATTTTCTTTTCGATATTATTTTTAGTATCTATTATTTTTTTCTTGATAAGATTTAGTTTTAAATTAGGAAATGCTTTAAATATTCTACGATTTAATACTTTATTTTCGATTATTTCTTTGGTCTTTTGATTAATTTCTTCAGTACTATCTTTCCTTATTTTATGAATTGTATTTTTTATTTTGCACGAAAGATTAAACGAGATAACAAAATCTATAATAAAGATAATTAAGAGAATAATACTGATAATATTAATTATTTTAACATCTATCATACTGATTATTTTAGTAAGAAAAGGATTAACTAAATATATGAGAAGGACGCCAAGAAAACCAAAAGCAAAAGCATTGGAAAGACAAACTCTTCCATTGATATTGAACTTTCTATTTGAGTAATCCCACCATCTAGCTCCAAATAATTTTTCCATTAGATAACTTATAATATATTCGATAAAAGTACAGATACAGACCGCTAGTAGAAAGACATTTAGTATGTTGTCTTTATAATGACTTAAGTATAATATCATGATAATAGAAGCGCATCCGTAGATAGGACAGTATGGTCCAATTAAAAATCCTCGATTTACAAACTTTTTATCTTTAATTCTCACTACCGTTATTTCGATTAACCAACCTGCAAATGAATATATTATAAAAAGTAAAAAATAAAATAACACTTTTTCCATTTTGACCTCACCAGTTCATTATAACAAAATATGTCTATTATGTAAAGATACCTTGAAAAAAGTGATTATTTAATATATAATTGTAACGAGAGAAGGTTGATTATGAAGAGAATATTGACAGGATTACAGCCTAGTGGTGAGCTTACACTCGGCAGTTTAATTGGTGGTATTAGTCAGACAGTTAAGCTCCAAGATGAATATGATTCATTTATTTTTGTACCAGATATGCATGCAATTACAGTAAGACAAGATCCTATTTTACTAAAAGAAAGGATTAGAAAGAATGTCGCTCTATATTTAGCATGTGGTGTCGATCCTAAAAAAAATACGATATATATTCAGTCAGAAAATTTATATCATGCTAATTTATCTTGGGTTTTAGAATGTAATACTTATATGGGTGAAGCTTCGCGAATGACCCAGTTTAAAGAAAAATCTAAAAAACAAGATAATGTAACTGTGGGTCTTTTTACTTATCCGATTCTTATGGCTGCAGATATTCTTTTGTATGATGCCGATTATGTACCAGTTGGCATAGACCAAAAACAGCATGTCGAACTTGCAAGAGATGTCGCCATTAGATTTAATAAATTGTATGGCGAAGTATTTAAAATTCCTGAACCCTTAATTCGTAATGTCGGCTTTAAAATAATGGATTTACAAAATCCTACTAATAAAATGAGTAAGAGTTCAGAAAACCATAAAGGAATAATATTTTTACTTGATGATGAAAAAAACATTCGCAAAAAAATAATGTCGGCGGTTACTGATAGTGAAGGAAAAGTATATTATGACGTTCAAAATAAACCTGGTATATCTAATTTACTGACAATATATGCTTCGCTAAAAAATATTTCAATTGCGAAGGCCGAAGAACACTTTAAAGATTATAATTATGGTAATTTAAAGAAAGAAGTAGCGGATGTTGTTACAGAAGTATTACTAGATATTCAGGAAAAATATAATAAGATTATTGATAGTGAAGAAATAGATGAAATATTAAATCGTGGTAGTGAAGTAACATCTAAAATAGCAAAAGAAAAATTAGAAGAAGTATTTAAAAAGGTTGGTTTTGGAAGATATTAGTTGTAATTATAATATTTTATTTACAAAGTAATAATTTTATGATATATTTTTATTGTAAATTATTTAAGGAAAGGAGTGTGATTAATGATGAAAAATTTAAAAAATATAAGTTATGCAGATTTAGTCACTATTCCTATGACCCTTGGTATTTAAAAAGTTTTAAATTATATTGGTTCTGCATAAGCAGAATCTTTTTTTATAGCATGAATAGTGATAACGTTAATTTAGAAAGGATAATTGTGATGGAAATAATAGAATATGAAAAAAAGTATTTAGAAGATGTAAGAGATTTATTAGTGGAACTAGAAGAATATCTTGTATCGATAGATAAAGATAATTTAGACCAAGTTCATTCTGAATATCGAGAAAAAATGGCTCTTTTAGATTTAGAAGAAGTTAAGAATAACAATGGAAAGTGCTATATAGCAGTTCAAAATAAAAAGGCAGTAGGACTAATTATGGGATGTATATTTCCCTATGATGAATATGATTACTTGGATTATAAATGTCCTAAACATGGAGAAATAATCGAACTAGTAGTTACTAAAAAAATAAGAAATAATGGTATAGGTAATTTACTTATGAAAAAGATGGAAGAATATTTTAAATTAGTCGGCTGTGAGTATGTAATGGTGGATGTCTTTGCATACAATGATAATGCTATTAAATTTTATGATAAAAATGGTTATCATGCCCGAATGTATAGAGATATAAAAAAAATATAATTAAATAAAAAAGATATATCAAAGAATTGAGGTGATTATTTTGATAGAGATAAGTATTAACAATGCTGTTAAAACTTTCGGTTTTAAAAGAGTATTAGATGGTTTCAATTTAGAAGTAACTACTGGAGAAAAAATTTCGTTAATAGGTCCTAATGGATCGGGAAAAACAACGCTACTTAAAATTATCGCTGGCGAAGAAAGTTTAGATAATGGCATATTGTCAGTTCGTAAAAATGCTACGATAGGTTTACTATCACAAATACCACTGGTAGTATCTGATAATACTGTAGTTAGAGATATTTTACTTAAACCGTTTGATGAAATCTTTGAAATAGAAAAGAAACTTAGAAAATGTGAAGAAAAAATGGCTTCAGTATCTTCAAGTAAATTAGATTCTATACTTAAATTATATAGTAGACTGCAAGATAATTTTACTTCTCTAGGTGGCTATGAAATTGATGAAAAGATAAGTAAAATATGCAATGGTTTTAAGATATCGGAAGATATGTTAAATAGAAGTTTCAATGCCTTGTCGGGAGGAGAAAAAACTATCGTAAATTTAGCTTCACTAATTATAAGTAGTCCAGACATTTTGTTATTAGATGAACCAACTAATCATTTAGATATTGATACTCTAGAGTGGTTAGAACAGTTTTTATGTAATTATAAAGGTACGATTGTAGTTAGCTCTCACGATAGATATTTTTTAGATAGAGTAACTACGAAAACTATCTTAATTGATAAAGGTAAAGATGAAATTTATCACGGAAACTATTCATACTATTTAAAAGAAAGTGAAAGAAGAGCACTTGCTGAATTTGAAGAATATAAAAATCAACAAAAACAAATTGAAGCAATGAAAATGGCTGTAAAAAAATTAAAAGAATGGGGAGAGAGAGGCGATAATCCTATCTTCTTTAGAAGAGCTGCTTGTATTGAAAGAAAACTTGAAAAAATGGAACTAATAGATAGACCCGAATCTAAAAAAACATTACCTTTAGATTTTGAAATTAATAATAGATCTGGTAAAGACGTATTAGTAGTTAATAATTTAAATATTACAGTTGGCAATAGAACCCTTTTAGATGATGCTAATTTATATCTAAAATATGGCGAAAAAGTATGTTTGATGGGAAAAAATGGTACTGGAAAATCAACTTTTATAAAGAAAGTATTAGAATCCAATAATACCGATAAAGGAGAAATAAAAATAGGAAGTAACGTTATAATAGGGTATATTCCTCAAGAAATAAAGTTTGCTGATGAAAAAATATCAGTATTAGATACGGCAAGAAAGTTTTATACAGGAACAGAAACTTATTTGCGGGCTTCCCTTTCAAAGTTTTTATTTTATGGTGAAAATGTATTTAAAAGAGTAGGAAGTCTCTCGGGAGGAGAAAAAGTAAGATTAAAGCTATTTGAATTAATTCAAAAAAAAGCTAATCTTTTAATATTAGATGAGCCGACTAACCATATTGATATTGATACGCGAGAAATGCTTGAAGAAGCTCTCTGTGAATATCAAGGAACATTATTTTTTGTTTCTCACGATAGATATTTTATAAATACACTAGCGGAAAGAATAGTTAATATCGAGAACCAAAAATTTAAACAGTATTTAGGAAATTATGACTATTATAAAGAACATAAATTATAATAAAAATATCTACTATTTTGTAGGTATTTTTACTTTTATTTTAATAGTTTACTTATTCCTTTTCGATATATATTTTATTATTTATTTGTATATCATATTTAGATAATTTATTTAAAGTATTATCTTCGACATATGCTCGGTATGTTATTCTATCATTAAAATCTTTACTTATTATTTTACTACTACTTAGTATATGATCGACATCTTTGATATCATTATAGTTAAAACTTATGCTGATGTCTAATCCTTCCGCGAGAGAAATAATATTATCTTCTTTAATTACTTCCTTAGCTAATTTACTATAAGTTCTAGTAAGTAATCCGGTTCCTAATTTTATACCTCCAAAATATCTTACGACGATTATTAAAGTATAATTTAGTTTATGTGACTTAATTTGATTTAAAATAGGTAATCCCGCTGTCTTAGCGGGTTCTTTATCATCAGAAAATCTCTCGATATTATCGATAATATAACCATAGCAGTAGTGAGTGGCATTCGGGTATTGACCTTTTACTTTTTCTAGATAATTATTTATATCATCTATATTTTGAACTCTAAAGATAAGAGCAATAAATTTAGAGTTTTTTACTGTTTCTTCATATTTTTGACTAGTTTTAATACTTAGCATTGCATCACCTACTAGAATTATACTATATTGAAGAAGGAATAACAATATAGAGATTTATTTTTTCCTATTGACTAAAAGCAAATAAGGACTATAATAAATATTTATAAGATGGAGAAGGAAAGGAGATATTTGAAAAAATTAATTTTAATTTTAGGAGGCATCTCGGTAGTTCTCTTCGGAGTAGTATTTGTTCTATATAAAAATAATCAGAGTGCCAATAGTGAAGTAGTCGATATTTTTAAAGAAGATGATAGTGCCTCCGAAGAAGAAGATATAGCTGACAAAGAAATTAGTACGAAGGTATATGTCGATATTAAAGGCATGGTAGTAAATCCGGGAGTATATGAAGTAGATAGTAAGGCAAGAGTATCTGATGTTATTGAGCTTGCCGGAGGATTACTTTCGGGTGCTGATACCAGTTTAATTAACTTAGCCAAAATAGTCGCTGATGAAATGACAATTGTCGTCTATTCGAGTGAAGAGGCAAGAGAAAAATATCTAGAAGAATTATGTAACTGCCGTGATATTGTACCTAAAAATGATGCCTTAGTAGAAGCAAAAGATGACGATAGGGAAAGAGAAGAAAAAGTTAATATAAATACCGCTATCGAAAGTGAACTTACGAAAGTAGATGGAATAGGAGAAGCCAAAGCCAAAGCTATTATTGATTATCGAGAAAAAAATGGTAATTTTAAAACTATTGATGATATAAAGAATGTATCAGGAATAGGAGATGCTTTATTTGAAAAAATTAAGGCATATATTACAGTCTAGATATATTTTTAAAATACTGGTAGTTTTAGTTATTTTAGTCGCTACATTATATACAAAATATGGAAAATTTACATCTGTCTATAATAAAGATGATACTGTCTTTGAAGGAACTATCTATGATAAAAAGATTGAAGAAGATAAATTAACTTTATATATAAAGGGAAAAGAAAAATTACTTGTAACTTATAAAGATAATAATTTAGAAATTAATAGTTTATCTTATGGTGATAGAGTACTAGTAAAAGGTTATTTAGAAGAAGCTTCGAAAACTAGAATACCTAATGCTTTCGATTATAAGAAATACTTATATAATAAAAAAATATATTATATCATCAGGGCTACTAGTATTAATAAAATAGAAAATAATAGTAATTATATTTATACTGTTAAAAATATTTTAAGCGAAAGAATAGAGAACTTAAAATCTTCATCATATATAAGAACACTTCTTCTTTCAGATAAAACAATTGATGAAGATATTATGAATAGCTATCGAAAGAATGGTATATCACATTTATTTTCAGTATCAGGATTACATATTAGCTTTTTTATAGGTATTATTTATTTCTATCTAGATAAAATTACTTACTGTAAAAAAATCAAATATATAATTGTCGATATCTTTCTATTATTTTATTTAAAAATAGCTTTTTCTTATTCCCTTCTTCGCTCGGTAATTATGAATATTCTTTTTAGTATTAATTCTCTTTTTAAGCTGAAGATTAAAAGGATTGATCTTTTATTACTTACTCTTATTATAGGAATTATAGTTGATCCCTTTATCATTTACGATATATCTTTTATTTATTCATATTTAATATCTTTTTTTCTCATTATGTTTAGTTCCAAAAAAGGAAGAAAGATTAAAAAGATTATCGAAGTAGCGGTAATATCTTTTTTAGTGTCGTTTCCTTTGGCTATCTTTACTAATTATGAAGTCAATTTAATCAGTATCTTACTCAATATAATATTAGTACCTATATTTAGTATCGTATTACTTCCCCTCAGTATTTTAACTTTAATATTTCCTATTTTTGATGAAATATTATTTGGGGTAATAAATCTTTTAGAGAATATATCATTATTTTTTGAAAAGATAACTTTTTTAACCATTAATTTAGCTAAAGTAAATGGATTAATTATTATTATTTATTATGGAGTTATTACTCTATTGCTTGTAAGAAAGAAGAAAGAGTACTTTTATTTATTACTTGGAATAGTTTTTATTCATTATATTAGTCCTTACTTTGATAATAATTTTAAACTTACTGTCTTTGATGTCGGGCAGGGAGATTCCCTACTTGTAAGCCTGCCAAATAATAGAGGTAATATCTTAATTGATACTGGTTATGGCTCTTCGGTCGAAAATGGTATAATTCCTTATCTAAAAAGTAGAGGAATAAAAAAAATAGATTATCTAATTATCACTCATGGTGATGAAGACCATATTGGCGGAGCTTTGAAGATTATCTCCAATTATAAAGTAGATAATATTATCTTAAATAGAGGAAAAATTAATGACTTCGAAAAAAAATTAATTGATAATTTTAAAAAAGATAGTATTACCGCTAGGGATAGTATCGATATCGACGGTTATAAGATGTATTTTTTAAATGATAAAATATTTGCTAATGAAAACGATAATAGTATAGTTATTTATTTTGAATATTATAAATATAGATTCCTATTAATGGGTGATGCTTCTTTTAATACGGAAGACTATTTACTTGAAAAATACAATATTCATGATATATCTTTTTTAAAAGTAGGACACCATGGTTCTTCGACTAGTAGTAGTAAAGATTTTATTGAGAAAATTACTCCCAGGGTTGCTCTTATTTCTGTTGGACTTAATAATTCTTACGGACATCCTGATAAAGAAGTATTAAATAATCTAGATAGTTCGATAATATATAGGACAGATAGAGATGGAACAATAGAAATTATCTTAAATAAAAAAGTTTGCCGAATTTTACTAGATGATTCATAGTCTATAAAAAAATTAATGTATATAGAATTTAATTATTTTAAATATGGGTAAAAATTATACACTATTTTGGAAATGAGAGCATAATATATATTGTCATAAGTTCCTACTTATGTTTATATATAAAATGGCTTTCCTTTATAGGAGGGCCTTTTTTATATATATTTAAGAAAAAAGACTTGCATTTTATTAAAAGATTATTATATAATGTTACAGAAAGGAAAGAGATTATTGTGGGAAAAAAATTAGTAATAGTGGAATCTCCACATAAAAGTAAAACGATAGAAAAATATTTAGGAAAAGACTATAAAGTAGTTTCTTCCTTGGGACATATAAGAGATTTATCGACTTCTGGTAAATATGGCTTTGGAGTTGATATCGAAAATGATTTTAAACCTGATTATAAAATAATTAAGGGAAAAAGTAAGCTAGTAAAAGAATTAAAGAAAGATATCGAAGATGCTACTTTTGTATATTTAGCAACCGACCCTGATCGAGAGGGAGAAGCAATATCTTGGCATTTGTACGATACTCTAGGATTAAAAGAGAATAACTATGATCGTATCGTCTTTAATGAAATAACGAAGAATGCTGTCTTAAATTCTTTTAACAATGCCCGAAAAATTGATGATAATTTAGTTAAATCACAAGAGACGAGAAGAATATTAGATAGAATAATTGGTTTCAGATTAAGTAAACTTATGCAATCTAAAACGGGAGGAAAATCTGCTGGCCGAGTTCAATCGGTTGCTCTTAAGCTCATTGTCGATAGAGAAAGAGAAATCGAAGCTTTTATTCCCGAAGAATATTTTGAGATAGATGCTTATTTTAATGATTTTAGTGCTAAATTAGAGATGTATAATCACAAAAAGATAGAAATAAAAGAAGAATCGCGCGCTAAAGAGATTTTGAATGAGTTATCGAAAGCTTTTACAATTGAATCGATCGATAAGAAAGAAAAAGCTAAAAAGAGTAAGTTTCCTTTTATAACTAGTACCCTTCAGCAAGAAGCTTCGACTAAACTTGGTTTCACTTCGAAGAAGACAATGATGATAGCTCAAAAGTTATATGAAGGTATCAGTTTAAAAGATGAAACTGTCGGACTTATTTCCTATATGCGAACTGATTCAGTTAGATTATCAGATGAGTTTGTTAAAGAAACTTATGGTTATATTAAAAATAAATTTGGCAGTGAATATGTTGGCTATGTAAAAAAGAGTAATAAAACAGAGAACGTTCAGGATGCTCACGAAGCTATTAGACCAACATCAATATACCGTAATCCTGAAGAGATAAAAGAGTATTTAACCAACGACGAATATAAACTTTATAGACTTATTTATTATCGTGCTCTTGCTTCCCTCATGAAGGATGCTAAAGTCCTTACGACCGCAGTAACACTAGATAATAATAATTATCAATTTAAAGTTAGCGGTCAGATAGTAGTTTTTGATGGCTATTTAAAAGTTTATAGTGAATATGAAGATACGCAAGATATTATTTTGCCAGATTTTGATAGTTATAATAGTAAAGTTATCGCCGCAAATAATATTGAATATTCTTCCCATACGACTAAACCACCTTCGAGGTATACGGAGAGTAAACTTATTAAAGAGATGGAAGAACTTGGAATTGGAAGACCTTCTACTTATGCTAAGACGATCGATACAATCGAAGAGAGAGGATATGTAAAACTAGTAGAAAAGAAGTTTGTTCCGACAGAAATTGGTATTGAAACGACTGATAAATTACAAGAATTTTTTAAAGATATTATTAATGTTGAATATACGAAGAATATGGAAGATGATTTAGATAAGATAGCGGATGGCAATTTAGAATGGAATAAATTACTTAGTATTTTCTATAAAGATTTCGAACCTAAAGTAGAGGTTGCCTTTAAAGAGATGGAGAAAAAAGCTCCCGAAGAGACAGGAGAACTTTGTCCTAATTGCAATAGTCCTTTGGTAATTAAACAGAGTAAATATGGAAAATTTGTCGCTTGTTCTAATTATCCTACTTGTAAATATATTAAAAATGAAAAAGAAGAAAAGGAAGTTAAAGCAATTATCGATTGCCCTAAATGTGATGGAAAAATAATCGAACGAAAAACGCGAAAAGGTAAAATATTTTATGGTTGCTCTAACTACCCAAAATGTGATTTTGCATCTTGGGATAAGCCAGTAGAAGAAAAATGTCCGAAGTGTGGAGGAACACTTACAGAAAAGAAAGACAAAATAAAATGTATGAATTGTGATTATGAAAGATAGTAGAAATACTATTTTTCTTTATCTTGATTTTTAAATTATAGTATGATAGAATTTAGTTATACTATATAGGTGATTTAAGATGAAGAAAATAGTTATATTATTACTGGGAATTTTTCTTTTTTGTGGAGGAATAAGGGTAGTCAAAGCGGAAGGTGCTTGTGAAATTAATACAGTTAAAGAAATTGCTAAAATTGTTTATAAAGAAACTGGTGCTCTTGATTATTATGCGGAAGATGCAAACTTTTTTGTAAGACTTACGACCGCTAATATTATTTTAAATAATGTTAAAAATAGTAATTATTCTACTTGGCTCGATAAAATAAAACATATTAGTGATAATACTTATCAAGGTTATAGTACATATAGAGATAAAAGTCTCGAAAGTACGATTAATGCAAGCAATAACAAAAGGGGAGAAATGATGTATATTGCTGCTCTCGTATTAAGTGGTAAGTTTAGTATTCCTAAAAATATTGTATTTCAATGTTCTAGAGATATATTAAATGCTTCTAATGGAGCTGAGTGGATACATTTTGAGACTCAGATGGATGCTTACGATGTATACTTTGGTTATTCGAAATATGAAAGTATCAGTGATATGGATATTTTTGGAAATAAATTAAATAATACTTCTGCTAGTTATTTTAAGAATTTAGCTGATAGCTTGGAACTTGAAAATTATTCTGATTATGGAAAATATTATTCGAATAATGTCTGTGATTTAGTTTCGGGTATTCAAGAAGAAAAACCAGGTGGAAATACTGGTAATAATGGTAATACCGGTAATAATGGTAATACTGGTAATAATGGTAATACCGGCGATAATGGCAATAGTGGTAATAGTGGTAATAATAATGAAATTCATGGTAATTCTGTAATTGTAAGTGCCTGTTTAAATCCTGATATACTTAAAGTTATTTATTTTGCGAAACTTATTTTAAATATTGTAGTTATAGTAATTCCTATAGGACTAATAATATTTGGAATGATCGATTTTTCAAAGTCAGTTGTTTCAAATGATGATATGGCACAGAAAAAAAATCTTAAATTATTCTTGAAAAGAATATTATCAGCAGTACTTGTATTTGCAGTACGTTGGATTGTCGAGATAGTTATTGTAAATTTAGGAGATTTGACTGGGGGAGTTAATTTTACTGACTGCTTGGAAAACGCTTCTTCTGAAATGATCGAGGGAATAGAAAATTGTATCGATAAGCAAGTAGGGGTAGAAGCTTGTATTGAGAAATTAAAAAAATAATATGATATTTAAGTAATTTAGATAGAGTCTAATCTCTATCTTTTCTTTTTTGAAAAAGTAATTGACTTCTATTTTTGAAAATGGTATACTTGATATAGTAGGAAAGTGGGAACATGAAAAAGAAGAAAAAGGTTAATATTTATAAGAATGACAACCGAAGATTTTTACTAGTTTTAGCAATGGTAATTAGTATTGTTATTTCAATGTTTTTCTATTGGATTTATGCTTATTATCATAAATATGGTTCTCTACCCAGTTATGATAATATAATGCATTTTAATGCTGATTATTATGTTAAAGTTAAGGGTGATATGGTTTACATAGAAAATATTAGTGATGATATTAATAATGATTTTCTTGAAAGACAAAAAAACTATTCCGATAAAGAGATTATGGATGTCGATATTGCTAAAGGAATATACGATAATATTTTGTCGGTTAAAATTAAATATTTGATACATGAAGAACCTGTCGATTATGAAGATGTAGTTTCTTTGAATATCGATTTATTTGAAAAGAAAGTAATTAGTAATGAAGAACTATTAAAAAAAATAGATGTCAGTTATAAGGAGATAGCGGAAAGTATATTTGATGATTATATTAAAGTAGACGATATAAGAGAAAAAGTAACTGATGCTATAACTGAAGAAGAAATGACCGGAGAAGAATTTAATAAATTAAAAGAAAAATATATTATTAGAATTAGAGAAAAGTTGCCACAGATTATGAATATGTATATCGAAGATGATAAAGTATATGGAAGTTTTAATCTGATGGAGATAAATAAAGTTTGTTATTATGTTAATAACGATATGATAATAAATGTTTATAAAGAACTTGGAAAAATATAGAAGGAGGAAAAAAATTATGGAAAGTATTTTATCAGCAACAGCGGTTGCTATTGGAGTTATGGTTGGACTTGCCTTTTTAGGATTAGGTCTTGGAATTGGACTTTTAGGAGGAAGAGTAGCGGAAGCTGTCGGAAGAAATCCTGAAACGAAGAATGACGTCGTCCATTCTATTATGACAATATTAATTATATTTGCAATATTCTTAGTATTTTTATTTGCTTTCTGTTTCTTATTATTATTCTTTAATCCATTAATTGGATAAGATGCCAATATTTATAATTTCATTTATTGTTATTGCTCTACTAGTAATAGTACTAAGTTTAGTACTTAAAAATACAGTTAAAACAATTAATGAAAAATCTAAATCATATTTTGTTGATAAACTTAAAGAATATGATTCTTTAATCGACGAGAAAGAGAAAAAACTTTCTGAACTCGATAGTGAATTAAAGAAAAGGGAAAATGGATTAAAAGAAAATTTAGATGTCGATACTAAACCTAGTTATGATTTTGACAGTACAATAATAGATTTACTTACTGAAACTGATTATGTAGATAAAAATGTTTTTGCCATAAATAAAAAAATTGAAGAAAAATTTATTATTAATTACGAAGACTTGATTAAAGATTTTTTATCGAGTATTAAAGATAGTAATAGATATGATTTCTGTGTTAATTTAAGAAATAAATTGACACCTGAAGAGGTATATAAGATAGAAGTATTATTACCAGAAGAAAGAGAAGAATACTTTAAAAAGTTTTTTACAGAAGAAGAATATAAGGTATATGAGATTTTTATATCTAGTAATAATTTTAATATGGAAGACTTTATTGATTACTTAAATAGACTTATCGAGCTTAATGACCCTACTATTACGATTTTAGTTCCTAGTAAGAATATTAATTACGATTATATAGATAGTAAAATTAAGACGGTTGTATCAGATAATATATATAAGGGAATAAAGATTTTATATCGAAATAGGGTATATGATTTTAGCCTTAATGAAGGGAATGTGTGATATGGATAATAAGATAGATAAAAAACTAGAAGATATTAAGAATAATGATAATGTATATTCTGTCGGTAAGGTAATTAAGGTTAATCCTTATACCGTAATAGTGTCTGGTTTAGCCGATATTACTTATTATGAAGAAGTTAATATTGCTGATAAAGCTAAAGGCTTTGTCTTTGCCGTAGGTAAAAATACTGTTACCGTATCGTTAGTAGAAGTAGGTAGTAAGATAAATCCCGGCGACCTTGTATATTCGCTAAAGAAGCAGTTTAAGTGTCTATTTAGTATGGATTCAATGGGAAAAGTTATCGATATCTTTGGTAACGATTTAATAGCGGGTAAAAAGTTTGATAATTTAGTGGAAGTACCTATCGAAAATGAACCAATTCCAATTATGGATAGAGGACTTGTAACGAGAGAATTTCTAACTGGTATTACCGGTATTGATATGTTATATCCTATTGGTCGCGGACAGAGACAACTTATTATTGGCGATAAAAAGACTGGTAAGACACAGATTGCCCTAGATGCCATAGTTAATCAAAAAGATAAAAATATGGTCTGTATATATGTAGCTCTCGGTAAGACCAAAAAAGAAGTTAAAGATATTTATTTAGAGCTTGCCAAGAGAGGAGCTTCTTCATATACGATAGTTATTGCTTCCTTTAATGATGAACTTCCTAATAGAACTTATTTGACACCATACGTTGCCCTTTCGATAGCGGAATCAATGATGCTGGATTCTTATGATGTCCTAGTGGTTATTGATGACTTGAAGAAACATGCAGATGTTTATAGACAGATTTCCCTTGCTAGTAGAAAGACACCAGGTAGAGATGCTTATCCTTCCGATATTTTCTACGCTCATTCAAAAATGCTCGAAAAAGGATGTCAACATAAAGATGGTGGTTCAATTACCATTTTACCAATAGTGGAGACTAAATCTTCCGATATTACTGATTATATATCTACTAATATAATATCAATTTGTGACGGGCAATTAGTTCTTTCGTCAAAAAACTTTGCTCGAGGTGAGAAACCCGCTCTTAACTATGGACTTTCCGTATCACGTTTAGGTGGTAACGTTCAGTCTTCCGATATGAAGAGAGTTGGTAGTCTAGTTAGAAATAAATTACTCGATTATCTAGAAGTAAGAGATATTTATGAACTAGCTAATTTTGATGAAATGAGTCCTGAACTTCAGATGAGAATGAAAAATGGAAAAATTATTTTGGAAAAATTAAAACAGTATAAATTTGCTCCAAAATCGAAAGAAGAAATGCTTAAATTGTACGAATTCTTAGAAGTGGGTGATAATGATGCAAGTAGGTAAAATAATTACAATTAGTGATATATCTGTCGAAATAATTCTTTCTGATAATAGTTTAAAAATAGGCGATATTTTAGAAGTAGAAGGTAATAGCAAATATTTATTTGAAGTAGTCGAGATTAATAATATATCTGCTGTATGCTTAAGTTTATATAGTACGAGAGGATTACAAAAAGGAAGTACGGTTATAAAGAAAAGTGATGAATTAGAGATAGAATATTCCGATAAGATTTTAGGCAGAGTATTTAACTCTTACGGTGATGTAATTGATGGCCTTCCTTTTGAAAGTGAAAAGAAAGTTAAAGTTAGTAATTCGACTGTTTCATTAAAAGAAGTAAAAGCTTCCAATGAACCCCTTTGGACGGGAATTAAAGTAATTGACTTCTTTGCTCCTTTACAAAAAGGATTTAAAATGGGCTTACTAGGTGGTGCTGGTGTTGGAAAGACAGTACTTATTAAAGAGCTTATTCATAATATATATGCTAGTTCAAAATCCAATGCTGTCTTTGTCGGTGCTGGAGAACGTAGCCGTGAAGGTAAAGAATTATACGAAGATATGAAATCATCTGATTTGTTAGATAAAATGACAATGGTCTTCGGACAGATGGGTGATAATCCCGTATCGCGAAGTAAGTCGGTAACGACGGGACTTCGAATGGCTGAATATTTACGTGATGAAAAAGGACAGGACGTACTTATTTTTATCGATAATATTTATCGTTTTATTCAAGCAAAAGCAGAAATTGCTACGGAACTTAAAGAATTATTAATCGAAAATGGTTATCCATCTAATATGGCTTCGGAAATAAGTAGTATCGAAGAGAGAATCAATTCTAATGATAAAGGTTCTATTACTTCTTTCCAAGCTATCTATATACCCGCTGATGACTTATCTGATGATGCCGTTCAGACAGTTATGAGTTATATGGATGGTCAGATTGTTCTCGATAGAAAGGTTGCCGAACTTGGATTATACCCCGCTATTGATGTATTTAAGTCGACTTCTAGACTTGTTGATGCTGAAAAGATAGGTGAAAGACACTTTAATTTAGTTGAGAGAGTACTTGCCATGCTTACTAGATATGAAGAACTAGAAGAAATCATAGCGGTACTAGGTATTGAAGAACTATCGGAAGATGACAAATTAGTCTTTTATCGTTCGAGAAAACTTAGAAATTATTTTTCACAGCCCATGTTTGTAGCGGAATCATTTACTAATATTAAAGGTGAATTTGTCGATATTAAAGATATTCTTGATGACGTCGAAAATATTTTGAATGGTAAATATGATAATGTTGATGAAAGTAAGTTTAGGTATATAGGTAAGTATCATGAATAATGACGGTATAAAAGTAAAAATTTTCGATATGGAAAATGGCCTTCGCGTATACGAAAATATTAAGATAATTAGAATTATCAGTAAAGACTATAATTTACTTATTATGAAAGATTATCTTCCCATAATAGGAGAAATAGATGGCTCTATCGATATCAAAAACGATACAGTAAATCTTTCCTTTCCTAAAGTTAAAGCTTTTTATATGAATAGTGATAACGTATTTAATTTGATGATAAAAGAGGGATAGTTATGAATGATGTATTTTATTTTACTATTTCAGCCTTAATTGTAATAATAATAATATATATTATTTTAAAATTATTGATAAAAAAATTTAATCCCGAAAAGTCAAAAGTAAGATTATATGGATTGATGCAAGGTATGACAAATAGTGAGATTGTAAGTATATCTTCTTCAATTATCAATTATATATTTATGATTTATTTAATAGCTTTCTTTGTTGATATTGATATATATATAATAGGAATGGTCTTATTACTGACATTACTTTCCGATATTTTAATTAAAAATAAATGGTTTCTCGTTAATTTATTTTTAGCTTTAATATCTCTCGGAGGTATAAAAATTATCTATTTAATACATGATTATATAACTAATGAATATATGTCGGTATGGATGTTACTTCTTTTAGTATTTGTTATGATATTTGTCTTTTTGTATTTAACTTATAATCTTCTCAAGAATATTAAGAGTGCTGTCACGGCAAATAAATATATAAGAAAGGGTGGTAATAATGAGAATTAAAAGTGTTGTTGAAGTAATGAATTTCCACTCTCTACTTAGAGTTGATGCTTCCAAAAGAGAAGCTGAAAACTATCGAAATGTCGGTGAAGAAATAACAAAGATTATCAAGACAATCATTTATAATAAAAATTTATTATTAGATAAAAAAGTTATTTTACCAGACCCTAATATGGCTAGACTTAATATATATATTGCCAATGATTACGGTTTCTGTGGAAACTTTAATGCTCAGGTAACGAGAGAAATTAAGAAAGATAAAGATGATTATAAGATAATTATCGGAAAGAAAGTTGTATATACTGATGATAAAGTAATTCTTAAGATTGATAAAGATAACTTTTATAAAGAATTCTCCAAGATAGAAAAAGCTATTGATGATGCAATAAGAAATTCTACGTATAGTTCGATTAATTTATATTATAATCATTATAATTCAAGTACTTCTTTTGAATTTAGAAAATTAGAATTATTTCCAGTAGAATTTGATGGAGAATATGACGAAAAAAATGATTTTGTAATTGAGACCGATATTACTAGTATGCTACATAGTTTACTTTCTTTCTATATTTTGTATCAGCTTCGAATGTGTGAATGTTTTTCGCGAGCAGCAGAAAATGTTCTTCGAAATCAAATTACGACCGAAGCTTTAGATAAAATAAAAGAAATTGAAGAAGAAGAATTAAATATGATGAGAAAAGAAAAGAAAAATAAACTGGTTGCTAAGACAGTTGATAATTTTAAAAAGATGGCATATCAGGAGGAAGAAAATGGATAAGTATGATTATGTTACCGCTACTATCGAAGAAGAAAGAGAAAGATTAGAGAAGATACTTAGATATTTAAGAGAAAACAATAGTAATGATGAAGACCTTAATTATTATAGTGAAAGATATAATAATGTTCTTCGTTATCTTAATGCCAAGAGTAGGTATCTATCTGTTTTAAACTCAATAAATAAAGATAAATTAGCTCTCGAAGAACTATTAGTCCAAAAAGAAGAATATGCTGTCGATAATATATTACTAGAAGATACTTTATTAAATAAATTTAATGAAGATACTGATAATAAATATAAAAGTATTTTATATGAAGATATTAAGAATGAAGAAGAAGATATTAGAGATATATTATATTTATTAATAGAAAAAGAGAGTAATTACCCCGAATTAGTAATTAAAAGAGAAAGATTAAAAGAAAGAATCGATAAGAATAGATTTCCTAAAACATATAATACTATTATTAGTCAAGATGTATTAATTCAAAAACAAGAAAGTATCTTAGATGAAATATATATAATTGAAAATAGTATTAAAATAGAAGAAAGTAAATTAAGAGCTATCGAAAATATGGTAATGACTGATGGTATACTAAAATTATTATATGAATTTTGGATTGTATCAAGTTATGACCCAAGAAAAGTAGAAAGAGATAAATTATTTTCTGATAATAATGCCTTAATACATATAAAAGATAGTGATATAGTTACGGAAGAAGATAATGAATCTAGTAGTGATAACAACAGTGATGATAATAGTGCTGATGAAGAAGAAAAAGAAGATATAATATTTTCGGATTTAAATTTACCGGGTATTAACGAAGATATGACTGTTGACATTGATGGTAAAAATTATGTCGAAAATAATTGAAATTTATAAAAAATTATTGTAATTTAATTTATTGTTTGGTACAATGTTATTGTAGAAGGAGGATAAAAAAATGAGTGACGATAATAATAAGAAAGGAATGAATACATTATATGCTGTAATAGGTGTTGCTACTTTAGTTGTTGCTATTATTGGTGCTACATTTGCATACTTTAGTGCGGCCGCTAAGGCAACAGGGGACGAAATTACTGGTGGTACTAATAATACTATCGGTGGTGCTTTATCACTTGAAGTAGAGAGAGTAAAACTAGATGATAGTGAAGGGCCTAGTACTGTCAATGATGGTCTTGTACCTGCCAATATTCAAGTGACAGAAAATGGTATTGGTGGTGCTATCGATGCTAAATGTATATCTGAAGGTTACACTGGTTGTCATCTATATAAGATAACAGCTCAGTCAACACAAACGGTCGAAAGTGCTAATTTAAGACTTACTTCAATTACTGTTGATGGCGCTCAAGATACTGATAGTTGGAAATATGTTATCTATAAGAGCGATAATGGAGAAGAAGGAACTATTTCTTCGATAGTTAACGCAGGTGGAACAAGTTTTAAAACTTTTGCTGATACTTATGCTTCGCCAATGGAAGGAGCAGCTGGTTATGATATGCATCAAGGTGCAGGACTTACTGAAAATACGCCAGTATATTATTATTTGCTAATTTATTTAGCAAATAAAGAAAATAATATTCAGAATCCTGAAGAACCAGACGAACATGATGGTGCTGGAAGCTATAAGGGATCTGTTACTTTAGATGTTCTTGGTGGTAAAGTTATCGCTTCTTTTGCAGCAGATTAATGCTATTTAAGAAATGATATTATAATTTATAATCTAAAAAGGAGGAAAAAAATGAAAGAGAAAAATAATAATGGTACTAATGCTTTTTATGCAATAATTGGCGTTGCTACTTTAGTAGTTGCTATTATTGGTGCTACATTTGCATACTTTAGTGCTACTGCTAATTCAGAAGATGGAGACATCCAAGGTAAAACTAATGATGAAATCAGTACATCACTTACATTAAATGTTGAAAAAGTTAAATTCCAACAAGAAGACGTTGGCGACCTTGTTCCAACAGATTTGACACCAGATGAAGCTGGTATTGGTAAAGCTGTAGCGGCTAAATGTATAGGAAGTGGGTACACTGGTTGCCATTTATACAAGATAACAGCTTCTTCAACACAGTCTATTGAAAAAGCTAGTATTAGAATTGCTAGTTTAAGCGTTACTGCTGTTGATAAAGAAAGTTGGAAATACGTTGTTTATAAAAGTGATAATGGAGAACCTGAAACAGTTACTTCGATAGTTAATAGTGGTGGATCAAGTTTTAAAGACTTTGATACTACTTATGGTTCTTTAGATCCAGCAGGATTTGATATTCATAGTAATGGCTCTTTGGATGCTGGTAGCCCTGTATACTATTATTTACTAATTTATTTAGCAAATAAAGATGCTACTCAAAATCCTACTGATGAGATGAATAGTAATCCTGATAATGGTACTGGTTCTTATACTGGAACTGTTACAATGGATGCTTTAGGTGGTAAAGTTGCTGCAACATTTGCTGCAAGAGGTTAGTAAAAAATAAAAGTTCATTATGAACTAAATTTAAAATAAAAAAATATCAAGAATATTATTTATTATTATAATTATTGGAAAGGAGAGTTGTAAAAAAAATGGATGAAAATAACAGAAAGGGACCTGGAGTATTTTACGCAGTTATCGGTATTGCTACATTAGTAGTGGCTATTATTGGAGCTACATTTGCATTCTTTAGTGCTTCTGATACTGATGTGGAAACAATTCAAGGTAGTACTGCTGAAATTGGTTTGCAATTAACTGTTACTCCTGTAACGACAAGCCAAGCTAATGGTGGACTAATTCCTATACTAGAAACTGACTTGGAAAAAGGACTAGCTGGTGATAGTGCAACTGAAAATGTATCTTGCCTCGATAAAAACGGAAATACAGTTTGTCAAGTTTATAAAATTGATGTTAAAAATACTGGTAATTCAACTGTCGTTTTAAAAGGGACATTGACTTTAAATGCTGAAACTATAAAAGATTTAAAGTGGACTAAGCTTAATGGAGAAAAAGAATTAGGTGAAAATGCAAAAAATGCCAAAGAAGTTACTAACTTAGAAGATAGTATTTCAGTTAATGGAAGCGATACACATACGATATATGTTATGGTTTATATTAATGAGACTAGTACAGAGCAAAATACTTCTAATAATGGTCAATTTACTGGAATAGTTAGTTATAACGCCGCTGACGGTCAAGGTGTTACTGCTTCATTTACAGCTGGTGCGTAGTGCTTAAAAATATAACAATTAAATATTGTTATATTTTTAATTTTTTGGTAGTAATGAATATAGTATTTTTTGAAATGTTTTATTATGCAAAGCATTGAGAAAATTATATAATGAAAAAATTTGATAAAATATTGATTTTTTAAATATTATTTGTTACAATTATTATTGTAAAGGAGGATTGAAAAAATGGTCGAAAATAACAGAAAGGAACCTGGAATATTTTATGCGGTTATAGGTGTTGCTACCTTAGTAGTGGCTATTATTGGAGCTACATTTGCATTCTTTACTGCTACTGATGATGATAGTGATACGATTAAAGGTCAAACTGCTACAGTTGGTTTACAATTAACTGTTACTTCTGTGACTACAGATGCTAAAGGTGGTCTTATTCCTATACTAGAAGCTGACTTAAGTAAAGGATTAGCTGGCGATACTGCATCTAAAAGTAAGTCTTGCGTCGATAAAAATGGAAATACGGTCTGTCAAGTTTATAAAATTGATGTTAAAAATACTGGTAACTCAACAGTTGTTTTAAATGGTACGTTAAATTTAACTGCTGCAAGTATGGCTGATTTAAAATGGACTAAAATTACTAGTCCTACAGTGTTAGGCAATAATGCAAAAAATGCAAAAACTGTTTCTAGTTTAGAAGAAAGTATTTCTGTTGCAGGTTCTGCTACACATACTATATATGTCATGCTTTATATTAATGAAACAAATAAAGCGCAAAATGAGACTAATAGTGGTGGATTTACTGGAACAGTAAGTTATAGTGCTGCCGACGGTCAAGGTGTTACTGCTTCATTTACTGCTGCTGCTGCTTAATATTTAGTAAAAATATAAAATATAACAATGTTTAGTTGTTATATTTTTATTTTTTGTTTGACTAAAATGATATTAAGAATAGTGTATATACTATTTTTTTTTATTTTTTGAAAAAATTTTTCAAAAATTGGGTAAAATCCGCTAAAAAAGTTGTATATATATGTGAAGGGGAAAAACAAGGGTGAAGAAAGGAGAAAAAATGAAAATTAAGCCACTTGTATACGATACAATTTTCAAGGCGGTATTTGTGGAAGAAAAGGAGGTGTTACTTAAAATAGTAAAAGACATATTAAATATTAAAGAAGACGTATCAATTGAGAGAGTAGAGGTTATGCCTGGGTATGAATTAGAACCATTATCTAAAAATAATAAGACATATAAGACAGATGTGCTTATTAAGCTTAATGATAATAGTTATGTGAATATTGAAATTAACAAAAGGAATAATAAAGATATTTTATCGAGAAATGTATTACAGGTATCGAGAATATATTCTAAAATAGTTGAGAAAGGAGCGAATAGTAATGAATTATCTAGTAAGGTAGTAAAACAACTAAATTTAAATACTTTTAGTACTTATAGTGGTAAACCTATGGAAAAGATATTGCTATGTGAAACAGAAACTAAAAAACCTATAAGTGATAAATTTAGTATTTATAATTTAGATGTTGTTAAAAGTTCAAAAATGACTTATAATGATATTAAGGAGATTGCGATTCCTATAAGATGGGGAGCAATTCTTTTGACAGATGAATTAGAAATAATAGAAAGGTTATTAGGTGATGATATGGTTAGTAAAAAGCAAAAAGAAAGTTTTATTGAAAGAATAAAGGATGTAAATAGTGATGATAGAATATTAGAAGATTGGATGTTCGAAGAAAATGCTAGACTTTCATATGAAGGAGAATTAGAAACCGCTAAAATAGAAGGGTTATCTGAAGGCATAGAAAAAGGCATAGAAAAAGGAAAGCAAGAAGGCTTGAAAGAAGGAAAACGAAAAAATTTAGAAGAAGTAATTAGAAATATGTTAAGTAGTAATTTTAATTATGAAACTATTTCCAAAATAACTGGTAAATCAATAAAAGATATTGAATTAATAGCCAAACAAATATAAGATAATAAAGGAGTGAAGGAGAACTAGATACAATTATAATTATTGCTTAGTATTATTAAGATAAAGATGATATACTTTATCAAAGTCGATAATATCAAAGATATTTTCTAAATATTCTGGTCTATTATAGGTATATTTGAGATAATAGGCATGTTCCCAAACATCAATAGTCATTATGGGAATAAATCCATAATAATATGGAGTATCTTGATTAGAGGTATTTATTATTTTGAGATTGTTATCTTTGTCGATAACAAGAAAGGTATAACCGCTACCTTTGACTTCTTTAGCCATATTGATAAATTCTTTGCGGAAATTAGAAAGAGAACCAAAATTTTTATTAATTAATTCTTGCATGCCTTCGGGCATGTCCTTTTTTTTGTCTGTCAAGTTATAGAAATAGAGACTATGATTTAGATATCCTCCTAAATTATAGAGAATTTCATCACGATCTTCTAATGGAACAATGTCAATATTTTGAGCTAGATAGATAGCGCTATTTTGGTAGTCATAATTATTTTTTTTTAAAAGATTATTTAATTTGTCGGTATAGTTTTGGTAGTGGACGTTATAATGAAGATTTAGAGTGCGATTATCAATAATTGGTTCTAGACTTTGATAGTCTAAAGGTATTTTTTTATATTCAGTCAAGTTTATCACCATTATAATTATATTTTACTTCACATAATTTACCACAATTATTTGATAATTTGTACGATTTAAAACAATATAATTTTAGTATGAAAGGAAGTGGTAGATGAAATAGAGTTAGAATACTGTTAATTATGTGTTATACTATATATAGAAGGTGATATTATGTACAATATTGTCTTAGTAGAAGATGAAAAAGATTTGAATAGTCTAATTAAGGCTTATCTCGAAAAAGAGGGTTATTCGGTTATTTGTTACGATAATGGTGAAGATGCTCTTAACAATATTAATAAGCCCGTACATCTTTGGATTCTCGATATTATGCTCGGTGGAGATATCAGCGGGTATGATATTATTAAGAAGATTAGAGAAGAGAATACTGACGTTCCTGTTATTTTTACTTCTGCTAGAGATAAAGAACTAGATAAAATTATAGGTTTGGAACTGGGAAGTGATGATTACATTACCAAGCCTTATTCTCCGAAAGAATTGGTTCTTAGAGTTAATAATATTATTAGAAGAGTATATTCAAAAGACTGCAAAAAGATTACATATAAGGATTATGTAATTGATTTAGATAAGAGAATGGCTATTCTTAACGATAAGGATTTGAATCTTACTACTTTAGAGTTTGATTTACTTTGTATGTTTGTTACTAATAAAAAGAGATCTTTCACTAGGGATGATATTTTAAACAACATTTGGGGAGAGAATTATTTTGGTACAGATAGGGTAGTAGATGATTTGGTTCGAAGACTTAGAAAAAAGATGCCTGAACTCGATATTAATACGATATATGGGTATGGTTATCGTTTGACATGAGAAAGCCTAAACTTACCGAGCAGTTACTTTTGATCGGTGCTTCGATTATTATTATTGTCATAATATCGCTAGGAATAATTTTACCGAGAACACTTCTTCCTATATATGAAGATAATCTTTATAATTATCTTAATCAGTCTCTTACTTTAATTGAAAGCCCTAGTAATGTATCAAGTAAAATTAATAGTGAAATAGCTTATGTATATGTTACTAAAAGTAATGAAGTTATTGTTTCAGATAATTTATCTTCTGTCGTCGAAGTTAAAGATATCGATGCTGTTTTAGATAAAATAGTTCAAACAGAAGGGAACTTTGTAATTAATAAGAGATTATACTATTATGTAGTAGTGCGTACTGATAATTTTAGTAAAATTGCTATTACTGGTAGTACATATATAAAGACAATGAGGGAAGAAATACTTAAAATTATTCTCTTAGTAGTGGGTATTACTTTTGTAATAGTTTCATTACTAGTACTTACATGGTCTAATCATTTAGTTAATAGAATAAAGAAACTTAAAGATAAGATTGATAATATTGATAATGATGACTACGATCATAGCATTCATTATGAATATGATGATGAATTATATACACTTGAAATTGCTACTCAAAATATGAGGGCATATCTCAAAGAACAAGAGGAATATAAGAATCAGATGTATCAGAATATTTCTCATGATTTTAAAACTCCTATTACGGTTATGAAATCCTACATTGAAGCTTCAGAAGATGGTATAGAGACAAAAGATAAAGCTCTAGATATCTGCAAAGAGCAATTAAATAAATTAGAAATAAAAGTTCACTCCTTACTATATTTAAATAAATTAAATTACTTTAGGGAAAAGAAGGACAGTATTAAAGAGAAATGTGATGTTAGTAAGATTATTGTCGAATCGGCATCAAAATTTGGACCTTCGAGACCGGAAGTAGATATTGCTCTAGATATTGATAAAAAGTCGACAATTTTTAGGGGCAATGATGAGATGTGGGAAGCTATTATTGACAATATTCTTAATAATTTTATGCGCTATGCTAAGAAAAAAATTAAGATAGTGGTTAAGAATGGTAAAATTGTATTATATAATGATGGTCCTAATATTGACAAAGAAGTCTTAACTAATATTTTTACTCCTTATGAAAAAGGTGTTAAGGGTGTCTTTGGACTTGGATTATCAATTGTTAAGAAAACACTTCTTTTCTTGAATTATGATATAGCTATCGAAAATGAAAAGAATGGTGTTAAATTTATTATCAGCTAAAGAGTCGTAAGACTCTTTTATTTTGGGAAAATTGGCTTGACATAAAAATAATTATAACTCGTAAATTAAATAAAAGTAGTTGATATCATAAATTATTTATGCTATCATTATTATAGAAAGGAGAATGAAAATGAAAAAATTATTTATTGCGTTAAGCATAGTTTTTGTTTCGGCAATTATGCTACCAACAATGGTATTTGCAGATGAAAATTTAAGTGATAAATTAACAGGGGAAGGAGGTAATGTCGAACTAGACGAAGCTACTTATATTGGCGGTTGTACTATCAGTGAAGATGTAACTATTACAGGTAAGGGAGCAGATAAAACTATTATTACTGGTAAAATCACTATTGATGCTGATGCAAAAGTTACTTTAGATGGTGTAACTATTGTGTCTACTGAAGATGGTGCCAACGTATTAACGGTAGGTAATGGTGCTACTTTAAAAGTTTTAAATAGTGAAATCTATTATAAAGATAAAAGTGATAGAGATTATGGTAATTATGCATCTTTTCCTTATGGAACTGTAGGAATTTATGTTTCAGGAGGCTCTAATGTCGAAGTAGTAAATACTGAAGTACATGCTAAATATGGTATTTGGATTAAAGGATCAGAAAATGAAGTTACTGTATCCAATAGTAAAATTCATGGATATGCCGCAATTGACTTATCAAATTCTGGAAGTCCTGCTAGTGAAAATAAAGTAACTATTAATAATGGTTCTGAGTTAACAGGACATAATATTTATGGATTAAATAGTGAAAATGATTATGGAACTGTTGTTATTAAAGACCAAAATGGATCAGAAGTAACAATTGATAGTTCAAAAGTTACAAATACTTCTGATAATGGTAACAAAGAAGACTTGATATTGTATTCAAGTGATGAATCTAATACTATTGAAGTTACTAATACAGTTTTAGATAATGAAGTTTCAAGTAGTTCTGTATTTGGATTAGATGTTGAAAATATAGAAAAATTAACTTTAACATTGCATGGTAATACTGTAACTGGTAATGAATTTCCTGATGATGATGATTATATTTATGTAACTTTAGTAATAGGTGAGGAGGAAATTGTTGGTAGATTTGAAAAAGATACTATTGAAGAAACCTTACCTGCAGCTTTAAAAGAGCTTGAGGCTGAAGCAAAATCAGAAAATATTAAAATTGATGGATATTATTTAGATGCTGATTACGAAGATGAAGTTGATTTTAGTGAAATAGCTGGAAATGTTAAAATTTATGTTAAAGCATCAGAAATCGAAACAGAAACTTCATCAGAAAAGCCACCTAAAACTGGTGATATCAATTTAGTACTTATTATTAGTATAGTTATTGCCGCTGTAGCGGGTACTATTTTTGCTAAGAAAAAAATCGCTGCTAAAGCTAACTAATTTAAAGTAAAGAAATAGATAAATCGTCTATTTCTTTTTATTATATTAGTGTCAACTAGCATATAATAGTGTGGAATTGTAATTTACAAAATAATTTTTTTATGATATCATTATTATAGAAAGGAGAATGAAAATGAAAAAATTAAGTATGTTGTCAGCTTTAGTACTCGGTTTAGTTTTTGTACCTAGCGTTAAAGCTGCAGAAAAACCTGCTTTAGATGAAACTTACAGAGACACTTTTTTTGCCAATGGTTATGCTATAACTATTGATAAAAAAGATGGTGATGAAGAAGGCACTACTGGTGCTAAAATTTGCTGGCAGGGTGAAGAAGAAGAGGAATGCCTTGAAGTTGATGCTGACGTAACTGTTTTTGGTGGTTCACATAATGATAGTACAGAACTTCCTACTTCTAAGATTACAATGAGAGGAGGTACTATTCACGGTATATTTGGTGGTGGTATGCATACTAGTTATGTTAAAAATGCTACTATCGAGATGACTGGTGGTAAAGTAGACTTTATCATGGGTGGTGGAACTGCTGGATTTATTACAGACTGTGAAGACAGAGATGATACAAAACGTAATCCTGCTTCTGCTAAAGATGGTAGTACTTTAACAAAAGTTGATATTGCTACTGTTATTGTCTCTGGTGGAGAAATAACAGGAAGTGTCTTCGGTGGTGGAGAAGACTACTCATATACTGGTCGTTCATCTGTAACAATTGCCGAAAGTTTTACTGGTAATATTAATTATGTTACTGGTGGAGGTTCTAATGGTTACACTAATTCGACTTCTGTCGAGATAGATGGAGGAACAGTCAATGTTCTTCAGGCAGTAAACCGTGGATTTGCTGGCACTTCAACTTTAGTAGTTAATGGAGGTCATGTTAAGAAAGCTTTTGCTTCGGCTGAAGGAGATAATGAAAATCTAGGAGTTGAAGGAACTGCTGTATTAACAGTAAACGAAGGAGCAGAGGTTGACGAAGTAGCTCCAGGACAGAATGGCGCTTCTGGAAACGATAAGAAAGGTGCTATTCTAAACTATCATGAAGGTACTTTAACTGCTGAAAAGATAAATGGATTCGCTACTGAAGATACTACTGTTACAATAGCATTAAAAATTGTCGTTGGCGATAAAGAACATACATTCGAATATCCTAAAGGAGCATTAACTTCTGATGATGTTAAAGCGGAAATAAGATTATATAATTTATTAAATGAAGATAGTAAAATTGAAGGCTTTTACATCGATGAAAAATTCGAAGAAGAAATTTCTGATTTTTCTAAGTTAGAAGATGGTTCAGTAATTTATGTTAAAACAGCAAAAATTGAAACAGTAACTCCACCAAATACTGGTGATATCAATTTAGTACTTATTATTAGTGCAATTATTGCCGCTGTAGCGGGAACTATTTTTGCTAAGAAAAAAATTGCTGCTAAAGCTAACTAATTTAAGATAAAGAAATAGATAAAATCGTCTATTTCTTTTTATTATATTTAGTGTCAAGTAGCATATAATAGTATGAAGGTTGTAATTTACAAAATAATTTTTTTATGATATCATTATTATAGAAAGGAGAATGAAAGTGAAAAAATTAAGTAAATTGTTTGTAGCTTTTCTAGCGGTAGTTATGTCTATGACAGCAGTAGAGGCTGCTTCTACTATGAATAAAGCTACTAATATCGAAGAATATACTAATTCTTTAAAGAGTTCAAATAAGTTTGAATTTGAAGATAAAGAAGATGGAACTTATTTGAATGTTACCGTAAATATTACGGAAGATTTTAAAAACGAGGTATTAAATCATGTACCTGGAAAGGATAATTCGACTCCAGCTAATGCTAGTCTTGGAATAGTATATTATGGATTAAAGACAGGATTTTGTTCTAGTTGCAGTTCAGTTAAGACTTCTTTGGTAAGACATACTGAAGAAAGTATAACTGCTGCTAAAGATTCGTTACCTGAATATCAAGTAGATCCTGATAAAGGAAATTATTATTTAACTCTTGTTCAAGTTCAATATATGGGAGCAGATGGCAAGTGGGCTAATGTGACTACTAAAGCTGATGGTCGTACTTCTATTGGTGAAAATCTTGTAACTATATTACAAGGAATAGATGATACTGTTACTGATACTGATAAATTAGTATATGGTGAAAACTATCGTTTCTTCGTCAATACTTCTGAATCAATACTAATTGGATTCGAGGTTGATAGTGCTGCCGCTAAGTACGTTAATATTTCATACAATGTTGAATTTCCAGTATATGCTGTCGATGAAGAAGGTAATTCTTTCTATTATGAAGACTTACAAGCTGCTTTGGATTCAGAAGGTGCTGAAAAAGTATACGTAACTGATGAATATACTGCTTCTGATACTATTACTGTTCCAGAGGGAGTATTATTAGTTGTCAAAGAAGGCGGAAGTATTGCTATTCCTGAAGGTAAAGACTTTATTGTTAAGGGACAATTCTCTCAAGAATATAATACAACTATAACTGTTGGTGGAAAAGAAGTATATGAAATAGCATACTATGTTCCAGATGAGAATGGTACACTTACTGTTAGTAAAAAGGCTGCTACTCCAGGAGAAACTATAACTTTTGATTATGCACCTAATAAGGGCTATAGATTAAAAAAATTATCTATTAAAGGTGAAATTGATGGTAAATGGACTGATCTTGAGTTACTAGAAGATGGAAAGAGCTTTATAATGCCTGCTTCTGATGTTGAAATGTATGCAACTTTTGAAGAAGATACTGCTGTGCCACCTAATACTGGCGATATCAATATCATGCTTATTCTTACAATGATTACTATAGCTACTGTCGGTATAGTAATTGCTAAGAAAAAAATTGCTGTTAAAGCTAACTAATTTAAAGTAAAGAAATAGATGAAATCGTCTATTTCTTTTTATTCTGTGATTTACATTGTTAATGTATAATACCAAGTAAAGTCATTTACAAAATAATTTTTTTATGATATCATTATTATAGAAAGGAGAATAAGAAAGATGAAAAGATTAGAAATTTATTTATTATTAGGTTTATCACTAGCGGGTTTTGGTGCTTTAAGAGTAAACGCTCTTACTTTTAAAAATAGTGATAATAATGGTAAAATTGAAACTTGTGATGAATATGAAGTGACACAAAATGGTGACGGGGAGAACTACACTATTAAGTTAAAGGAAGATGCTGCTTTAGATTTTGTTTTTGAAGATGGTGAGACTGTAACTTTTGACTTAAATGGTTTTACTCTTACTAATTACTGTGCTACTTGTAGTCCTATATATGTAAAAGAAGGTGCTACAGTAACGATTAAATCTAGTAAAGGTAATGAAGATAAAATTGGTACTATAACTTATAAAGAAGGTTCTAGTGCTTCTGGTGACTATTATGCTTCACTTATCAGAAATGAAGGTACTTTAACTTTAGAGGAAGGAATTATTGATGTCAATAAAGGAGCAGAAACTACTAATACTAAACCTTATGCAATTGGTATCGATAACCTTAAAACTTTAACTATTAGTGGAGGAGAAGTAAAGACATCGCATAACAATGCTTGGGGAGTTAATAATCAGAAAGGAGCTACTGCTGATATAAATGGAGGTACATTTACTCAAGGCGCTGATTTCTCAGTTGTTATGAATCATGGCGAAATGAGTATTACTGATGGTAATTTTGGTGTAAGTGAAGAAAATACGGGAGCTCATTCTTTAATATCTAGTATTGGTGAAGAAGAAAATCCCGCTACATTAAATATATCTGGTGGTTCATTTGTCGGCAATAATGATATCTTTTACGAACCAACAGAAGGGGAAACTTATGGAGGAGTAAGTATTACTGGTGGAAGTTATGCGTTAACTGGTGAAGATGCTGAACTTGACTTATCTAATTATATAGATGATAAATATCAGATAGATGAAAGTGGTAAAGTAACGGTAATACCTACTGAGGAGCCTACTGAAAAACCTGCTGAAAAGCCTGCTGAAAAATCTCCAGATACTGGTGATATTAACCTTCTATTCATTCTTTCAATGATAGTTCTTGCTACTATAGGTACTATTTTTGCAAAGAAAAAAATTGCTGCAAAAGCTAATTAATTACATAATGATATATGTAAAAATATTATTTGATAAAGTAATAATTTTAAGGTGTTAAATGGTAATTTTAACATCTTTTTATTTATAATATAACGTACTTATATAATTGACATTTATTATTAACTATTATAAAATAAATTTGTAAATAAGGAGGCCTCTATGGAAATACTAAAGTATGAAAAAGATAAAAAAAATACATATAATGTTTTTTTATCGAATGGGGAAGTTATAAACTTATCGGAGAATGTTATAACTGAAAATGAATTATTATTAAAAAAAGAAATAGATAAAGATTTATATGATAAACTTCAAAAAGAAAATCATTTATTTGAACTTATCGAAGCCGCTATTAAATATATTAGTATTCGTCTTCGAAGTACTAAAGAGATGGAAAATTATCTTATTAAAAAAAAGGCTAGTCGTGAAGAAATTGCTCCTGTAATTAATAGGCTTAAGAAAGCTGGATATCTTGATGATAATCGTTTTACTAAGGCATATATAAAAGATAAATTAAATTTTACGACTATTGGAGATTATAAAATTAAAGGAGAATTACAAAAGTTAGGGATATCTGAAGATATTATTTATGAAAATAGTAATCTTTTAGATGATGATTTGATAAAAAAAAGAATAGCTACGATTATTGAAAAAGATCTTCGTACAAATAAAAAATATACGGGTATAAAATTAAAAAATAAAATTTATAATCATCTCTTGACTCAAGGGTACAGTAAAGATAAAGTTATCGATGTAATAAATAATTATAATTTTTAGTATAAAACATTTAAAAATAGTAAAAATATAAATGGAGATGATATAATTGAAGAAAATATTAACTATATTTCTATTTATGTTTTTATTAGTGGGATGTTCACTATCTAATAGTCCGACTTCTAAAGTGGAAGATTTATTAAGTAAATACCAAAGACTCGATAGTGATATTAAAGATGGAATAAATGATGTTATTGAAACTGAAAGTTTAAATAATACACAAAAGGAAAGATATCGTAAATTGATCGAAAAGCAATATAAAAATTTAACATATCAAATAAAAGATGAAAAAGTGGATGGTAATACCGCTATTATAACGGCTGAAATTGAAGTAATGGATTATAAGAAAGCAGTGACAGATACCAATAGTAAATATCAGGGGCTCGATAACTATACGGTCGAAGAATATAATGATACTAAATTAGATAATTTGGAAAAAACGAAAGAGAAGGTAACATATACAATCGATTTTGAAGTTACTAAAGATGATTCTGGTAATTGGAAACTGTCTTCTCTCGATAATGAAACAATTAAAAAGATTCAAGGAATGTTTTAAAAGATCTCATAATTTAAGATGAGATTTTTTTTCGACATATATTTATTAAATAAAACTATATACTTATATTGGTGATAGAATGAATAAGAAAATGAAACTTAAAAATACTTCTAAAAAAATTATTAAAAAATCATTCTTTTATGTAATTATTATATATTTTGTATTTGCGGTAACATTTTATTATTCATTAAAAAATAGTAATACGATAGATAATTCTAAATTTATAAATTTTTTATTAAATGGTGGTAGTAGTCATTTAATGGGAAATTATAAAGTTGTCGATATAGTTAATTCTAGCGTTAAGTTTCTTTTTAAGATTGATTTTAAGAGACCTTCGACAATTTTACAAAATACTGTTATTGGTAGTAGTGCTGATAATATATCTCTAGAACATAATGACGATTATAGCAATCTAGAAGAATTAAAAAAAATTAGTTCTTATATCGAAGATCCTAATCCTGTCGATATAAATAAGCCGGTAATATATATTTACAATTCTCATCAGCTCGAGAACTATAATAGTACTGGCCTTGATATATATGGTATAACACCTAATGTTTTGATGGCATCTTATCTTTTAAAAGAAAAGCTAAATAGTAGGGGAATATCTACTATAGTTGAAACAACTAATCTAACTGAATTTTTAAACTTAAATAGTTGGGATTATGCAAACTCATATCGTGCTTCTAGAATCTTTATGCTCGATAAAAAAAATAAATATTCTACTATTGAATATTATATTGATTTACATCGTGATTCGGTTGGAAAGGAAGCTACTACCGCTAGTATAGGTGATAAGGCATATGCTAGAATTCTCTTTGTCGTCGGTCTCGAACATGATAATTATGAAGCTAATTTATCACTAGCGGAAAGAATAAATAGTTTAGCTAATAAGTACTATCCTGGATTATCTAGAGGAGTATACAAAAAGGAAGGACCGGGAGTTGATGGTATTTATAATCAAGATATTAGTCCTAATGTGGTTCTTATCGAATTAGGAGGAACAGAAAATAATATCGACGAGGTTTTAAATACGACCGAAGCAATAACAGATATTTTTGATAAACTTATAAATGGTGATAAAAATGAGTAAAAAAAAGATATTTAAATTAGTCTTTATGGCACTCTCTATTTCATTTATTATTGCTTATACTATCGAAGAAACGGGATTTTATGAATATAATTTACAAAATAAAATGGTCATGACTAGTGAAGCCATGACTAAATTTGAAAATGATTTGAAAGCTGGAAAAGATGTTCGCAAGGAAGATTATTTAGTAAGTACAGAAAAAGATTATACTTCTAGTTTGACTAAAGGAACAAATAAAGTATCAGTTAAAGTAAATAAGATTTTAAAAAGTGGTATTGAAAGTATTTTTAAAGTGATTGGCAGTTTTGTTGAAGAATAATTTGAGTTATTACTTTATTTCTTTAATTATTCTATCAGTGTTACTGAAATTTAATTTAGCGATGTCTTTTAAAATATTAGGACCATATTTGTTAACTAATTTGATACCGACGTCTTCAACATAGTAGTTAGCTCCTTTAGGAAGAAATATACCATATTTATTACCTAACTTATCCATTTCTTTAATAAAGATGTATCTACTGATTAGAGAAGAGACCGCTACTGAAAGGCATTTATCTTCAGCTTTGGTAATAAAAGTTATTCCTTTTAAAGGATTGGGAACTTCTTTTAAGTGGTTATAATAGCTTTTTTCGGATTCAAACTGATCGATAACAATGTAGTCATATTGGTTATCTTTAGCCATTTCTGTTAAAACTTTATTATGGAGAATAGCTTTTATTTTATTCATATTCATATCTTTATTATATTTTTCGTTATATTCTTTATTTGATATCATTATAGTTTTATAGGGGATTTTTTTTATTATTTTAGGAACAATCTTTAAAATTTGTTCATCACTTATTTTTTTTGAATCTTTGACTCCAAGTTCTGTTAGAAAAGGAATATTTTCTTTAGCGACAAAAGAAGCTGTAACGACAATTGGACCATAGTAATCACCGGTTCCAACTTCATCTGAGCCGATAGAAGATATTTCTAGGGGAATAGTTATTTCTTCTTTCTTTGTTTCTTTTCTTTCTTCGTTATCACTGAAATAATCGATAGCACTTTTATCATTTACAACACTAGTCCACATTCCTGCTTCGATATCCGCTGATACGCCCTGAAAGACTGCTTTTCCTGATTCATATAGAGTTACGATTGTATCTCCGGTGTCAGCTTGAAAAATAGCGTAGGGGGGAGTTTTTTCTCTTTTCATATCTTGGTAGAAATCGTTCATTAATTTTTTCGTTTCATTATCGACTTTTATAACTTTAGTTATTACTTTATTCATTGTTCCACCTCTTATCTTTATTTTAGCATAACTTAAAGTTTAATTAAATATTATCTTCTTTTTTTGTCAATTATTTTACAATTACCATCTTTTACCTGAGTAATATTCATAATCTTCCATATTTTCATATGTTGTTAAATCTTCTTGCCTACTAGAATTAGATTTTTTCTTTTGTTCTTTTAACTTTTCTTCAATATTTTGAGTATTTTTGTTTTCTTCTTCACCATTAGTATTGTTATCATCAGGTGATGAATCATTTGAATTATCTTCTAATTGTTTTTCTAATTCGTTGATTTCTTCTTCTAATTTTTCGGCATCTTTACTATTACCGCTATCATCAATTGGATTGGCACAATTATTTTCATATAGATTATTTTTGGCTTCTTCTAGTTTTTGAAGAGCTTCTGTCTTATTATTAATGTTTATATTTTTGATTATGGCTAATGATAGATTAATTCTAATATCACAAACTCTTTTTAATGGAGGTCTTTTATTTAAAGCTTCGTTATACTTAGCTATTGCTTCGTCATAATTATTTTTTTGATATAGAATATTTCCTTCATTATAATAAGCAATATATGGTTGATGGAAATTAAACACATACAGTAACTTGACGAGATTATTGTTATATTTGCCTGCATTGTAATTATAGATAATTATTTCATTAATTGCATAAGAAAAAGATAACTTGAGAAAAATAATTAAAAAGATAACTAATATTATTTTTAAGGCTTTTTTCATACTTTCCTCCTAATATTATGCAATTCTAAAAATAATAAAGCTAGTAGGGGAATTACAAATATGAAGTAAATATCATCATATGTTTTTTTACTACTATCATCTATACTAGAACTTGCTAGTTTCTCAATTTCTCTCAGTTTACTATTAATATTTTCTTCTTTATTCATGTGAATGTAATCGATATTAATATCACTTGCTATTTTTTTTAAATTACTTTCATCAATTTTTGATACAGCTATGTCATGATTTAAACTAGTATTATCTCTAATATATTCATCTTCATATAAAAATTTATTTCTTGATTTCATATTTCCACCTTTAGATGTTCCATAACCTAAAACAGCTCCATTATTTATATGTTCTCTAATTTCGCGATAACTAGATAAACTTTCATTTTTTGTTATTTCTCCATCACTTATAAAGAATATAACTCTTATTCTGTTATCTTTTTTTTCGGAAGAATTCAATGACATTAAAATAGTTTCAATAGGGGTATTAAGGGATGAACCTTTAGCATAGAGCTCATCAATTGGTTCAATTATATCAATAGTTTCCATAGCAAGATTTATATCATTTATGAAGGGAATAATAATTTGTGCCTTATTATTGAAAGTAATAATTGAAAACCTCGCTCCACTTAGACGTTCAATTATATAATTACAATCTTTTTTTACTCCAGATAGTCTTGTTTCGTTTCCGTTATAATCTTCGGCATTCATACTTATTGTATTATCAATTACAAATAAAACGTCGAGATTATTAGATACTGACTTATAATTATCACCAGGTATCATTATGCGTAAATTAATAATAAAAATTAAAATTACAATAGCTATTTCGATAATTTTATTATTAGACTTAATGATAATAAATATAATTAAAGATATGCATACTATTAACATAATCCAAATTGGAATAATAGGAAAAGTTCTCATGATATCACTTTCCTTCTTATAATAATTAAAGTAATAATTGAAAAAATTAATATAATAAAAGGTATTTGAGGAATATCAGTAACTTTTGTTTCTACTTTCTTTTTAAGTAAAGACTTAGATGTTGCTTCGATATCATTTACTATTTCGGTGGTAGTAGAATCTGAATATTTATAGTATTTGCCACCAGTAATTTGAGTTGCTTCTTTAAAATCAGCTTCGGGTCTAATTAATTTTGTTGCAATTCCAAAAACTTTTATTCCTTTACTTTTACTTATTTGAGCGGCTTCGTCAAGTGTTACTAGCTGTGTACCATAAGGCTCATTATCGGTTGATAAAATGATTATTCTCGTTCTTTCGGTATCATCTAAATCTGAAAAACTATATACGCAGGTAGCAAGTCCATCACCGATAAGTGAGCTTCCTTTAGTTTCATTATCTTCTAAAGTACCGCTGGTAATATAATTAATTAAATAAAAATCAAAATTGTCACTATTTAAATCAGGCGAATTTGTAAGTTCCAATGATGCTTTTATTTGTTCTAAAACACTAATGACATAGTCATAGTCATCAGTAAGAGGAACTAAGGTTACTGATGAAGTATTAAAAATTGATATACCAAATCTTTCTCCTTTTAAATTATTTACTACGTCTTTAAGACTATTTACTAAATCTAGATTTAATTCATTTACTGAATCAGAGACATCCATGCATAAAAATATATCACGGTTATATTCGTTAGTATTATTACTCTCTATTTTAGATAATCTTCCGATTAGTATTGTCGAACTAATTATTGCTGTTATAATAAATGCTTGGATTATTATAGTAAATAATTTATATTCTTTAATTTTCTTTTTATAGTAAGCTGTATTCTTAATGTAACTAGTATTGGCGATTTTTGAACCAGAAGTATATTTTTTCTTTTTCTTTTTAAAGATGAAAAAGTAACAAATAAGTAAGATAAAAATAATTATGATAATGATAGGGTATCTTAGTTCCATTTTTCTATTACCTTTCTTGTTTTTTCTATTGATTTTCTTATATCACCACGTGATATTTTGGCAAATTCTGGTTCATAATATTCACTTACTAGTTCGTATAAATAGGGTATTTTAATTTGTTTGATATCATTTAAAGTATAATTTTGTACTTTAATATTTGTAACTTCAAAAATAAAATTTCTAATTAATTTACTTAAGCTTTGATATGCATGACGATTATTTATTTTATTTTCATTAAATGTACTTAATAAATTATCAATTTTATTTAGATATGTTCTTTTTATGTCGATTATATTTTTTCTATCAGGGATTATAATTGTTTCTTTTATTGGAATTTTCTTTTTCTTAAATACGATAAAGAAAACTAATATTCCTATTACGACAATAACAAGAATAATGGGTAAAATAGAGTAGGAAAAGAGGGGTTTTAATTCAGTTTCTACTTTCATGGTGGTGTTCCTCCAATAGTCTGATAATTTTATCATTAATTTCTTTTTTTGAACTTATAGATACCATACTAATATTATTTTTTTTCATTTTTCTTTTATTACCATTTAATATTTTTTCTTTTATTTCTTTTTCCATAATATTTAGTTTAGCATCATTTAAAAGAATATTTGGAATATATTCATCTTGTTCGATATCATAAATATCATTACCAGTCATTAAGTTATCATTGATATTTAAAAATAAAATATCATGTAATTGTTTTATTTCTTTTAGGGTTTTATTTTCTACTTTGCTTATTCCATCTATATCTGTTATAACAAAAATAATCATCTTTTTATGAATATTTTTGAAAACATATTTTAGTGTATCATTTAAAGATATATTGTTTTCGAAAGCTATTTTATCATATTCTGCTAAATAAAATTCTAAATTATAAAGATTTAATTTGAATGGTTTAAAATTTACTTTTTTATTAGTATATACCATTCCTACATAATCACCATTTTCAATAGCTAAATATCCAATTGTACCTCCGAGTAAGAGAGCAATATCTTTTTTGTTTTCATGTAAATCGGTATCCGCGGCCATTTTTTTACCGGTATCCATAATAAGCATGATATTATGCTTTTTTTCGGCAATAAATTGTTTTACTAGTAATTTTCCACTTCTTGCCGAGGCTTTCCAATCGATATCTTTAACTTCATCATTTATAACATATTCTCGTAAGTTTTCAAAGTTCATACTTTTTCCACGATATACGGATTTATAAGTACCGTCTAAAATATTAGTGGCTTTTTTACTTGCATAAATAGAAATATTTGCTCTTATTTTATTAACATACTTTAAAATCATGGCGTTGGAACAGCTCCCATAATAGCATCGATAATTTGCTCGACACTGATATTATCCGCTACGGCTGAAAAATTTAAAGAGAGACGATGCCTTAAGACAGTATAGCTAAGTTCTTTGATATCTTCGGGGATGACATGTGTTCTTCCTTTAATTAAAGCTAGGGCTTTCGAACATTGCATAAAAGCTATTGAACCTCTCGTACTTGAACCTAAATTAATATATTGTGATAATTCATTTCCTATATAATTTTGGGGAAATCTTGTCGCTAAAATTATTTCTGATATATATTTTTTTATTGCGTCATCAATATAAACTTTTTCGACTAATTTTTGTAAATATTCAATATCGATTAATTGAAAGATAGAGGCTTTATTGTCAAACACTTTCTTTTCTAATCTATTTAGTATTTCTACTTCTTCATTAGCGGTTGGATAGTCAACTTTTTCTTTTAGTAAAAATCTATCTAGTTGGGCTTCAGCTAAAAGGTAAGTTCCTTCTTGTTCGATTGGATTTTGGGTGGCAATTACAATAAATATATTGGGTAATTTATATATTTTTCCATCAATAGTTATCTGTCTTTCCTGCATTGCTTCCAAGGTAGCACTCTGTGTTTTGGCACTCGACCTATTTATTTCATCTAAGAGAACAAAATTAGCATAAATAGGACCAATCTTTGTCTCAAAAGTATTTTTGGAATAGTTAAAAATTTGGGTTCCAATAATATCGCTTGGAAGTAAATCTGGAGTGCACTGAATACGTGAAAATCGACCATTTATAGCTTCGGTTAAAACTTTAGCAGCAGTGGTTTTAGCAAGACCTGGAACTGATTCGAGTAAAATATGTCCGTTAGCTAAAAGAGCGACTAATAAAGATTGTTGAAGTCTTTTTTGTCCGACAATTCTTTCAGAAAAATATTCATCTATTTTTTTAATAATCATGTTACTTTTTTCTAACTCTTCTGGAGTTATTGAAATATTTTCAGTATTATTCATTTAAATCATCCTCACTACAATATTCTATAATACAATTTTATAATAAAAAGAGAAAAATTACAATAGCTAAATTAGGGTGCAATATTTTTGCAGATACGATGAGATTATTACTTGTTTTTTATACCTATTTAATATATAATATACCTAAGGGTGTGTTTTATGGAGAAGAAGATTATCAAAATTAAAAGTATGTCATTTAAGTATGATGACGACTATATCTTTAAAAATTTTGACTTAGAGATAGATCCTAATACTTTTGTTTGTATCGTAGGAAATAATGCTTCTGGTAAAAGTACTTTAGCTAAAATACTAGCTGGTTTATGTGATGCAGAAGGCTATATAAATATTGATGGCTATTTGTTAAATAAAACTAATCTTCCTAGGATTCGCCGAAGTATGGCGGTATGTTTTGATGATGCTTCCTCACACTTTGTCGGAGAGACAGTAAAAGATGACCTAGCTTTTTCTCTCGAAAATTTGGTATATACGCCCAAAGAGATATCAGCGGCAATTGACGTTATTTCTAAAAAATTTAAATTAGATGACATTCTTGAAAAAGGATTATACGAATTAAATGAAAGTGAAAAAGAAAAAGTAATGATTGCCTCTTCCCTTATTTATAATCCTAAAATATTACTTTTAGATGATTCTATCAATCAGTTAAATTCTTCCGATCGAAAGCTAGTCTTAAAAATATTAAAAGATTATAAAAAAAATACTAAGCTGACGATAATTCTTTTGACACATAATTTGGAAGATACTTTGGAAAGTGACCGAATAATTGCTTTAAATAATGGAAAGATTATCTTCGATGGAAATAAGAAAGAAGCTTACGAAGATGAGAAATTTGAAAAGTTCGGGTTTAATCTTCCCTTTATCGTTAAGCTATCTCATAATCTTATGTTATATAATTTATTAGATCATGTCTACTTTGATGAGAGAGAGGCTATCAATGAATTATGGAATTAAAACTAGATAAAATTTCTTATAAAGATAAATTACAAAATATAAGTTATGAGTTTGAAGAGGGTAAAATTACTAGTATTATTGGAGCAGCAGGATCGGGGAAGACGATTATTGGATACATTATAGGTGGAATTATTAAAGATTATGTAGGAAAATTTACTTGTTCCTATAGCGGTCGTAATATTGGTTATGTTTTTTCGATGGCTTCCGAATCATTTATCTTTAAAACAGTTCGTGAAGAAATTGCCTTTGGATTAAAAAAATATAATTATAAAGTTGATACCTTAAATAAAAGAATAGAAGATTCATTAAGAGTAGTAGGTTTAAGTAGCAGTTATCTTGATCGAAATCCTTTTAATTTATCTAATGGGGAAAAGGAAAGCATTGCTCTAGCGGTTATTTTAGCGTTAAATCCTAAATTAATAATTATTGATGATCCGAGTAATTACCTCGATAATAAAAGAGAAGAAAAGTTAATAAAGTTATTAAAAAAATTAAAAAATAATTATCATAAGACTATTATTATCATATCTAGTAATCTTGATTTTGTACTAAAGGTTACCGATAATTATCTTCTTTTAAAGAAAGGAAAAATAATTAGTAAAGGAAAGAGAAAAGAGCTTCTTTCATGCGATAAATTAAAAACATCAGGAATAGAAATACCTAAAATAATAGAGTTTATAAATAATGTTAAAAAAGTAAAAAATGTCGATTTAGAACTTACATCTGATATCAAAGAATTAATGAAGGATATTTATCGTAATGTTAAGTAATTTAATTGTAAGTAGGTATATTCTTAAGGATTCATTAGTTCATAAACTAAATCCTGTATTTAAAATTATATCTTTGATGATGATGCTTTTTGGTATTTTCTTTATCGATAGTTATATCGATATTATCATGCTTACATTTTATCTATTGTTAGTAATTTCTTATAGTGATATTGATCCAATGGTATATTTAAGAAATATATTTAGTATAAGGATTATTTTATTACTTATCTTGATAATTGATTTAATCTTTTTTAGGGGAATTGATAATATTGTGTTTGATTTATTTAGAATTATCTATATTGTCATTTACTTGAGTATTTTAACTCTTACGACCGCTAGTACGGAGATAATTTATGGTATATCTAAATTTTTGATGCCTATTTCAAAATTTGTTTCAGTTAACGATATTGCCATGATTATAGGAGTATCTTTAAGATATATTCAGGATCTGTCTTTTGAAGCTAGTAGAATTAAAAATATTCAGTATTTGCGGGGAGTTAATTTTAATGTCAAGGGTATTAAAGATAAATTATCTACTATCAGTGGTATTTTTACTCCTATGTTTACTTTGACTTCGCAAAAATCATTAAAACTTATGGAAATGATGGATATTAGGTTATATAATTATAGTAAATCACGAACTAATTATCGATTAAATAAGTGGAGTAAAAAAGATAGTGCACTACTTGTTTTAAATATATTAATATTAAGTATTGTTATGTTTTATTAGAAAAGAGGGATTATGATGAGATATTTAATGACAATATCGTATGATGGAACATCTTTTTCTGGCTATCAGAAGCAGCCTAAAGAAAGGACAATTCAGGGAGAATTAGAGAAAGCTCTAAAAGAAATAAATGGAGGAAAGAAAGTTGACGTTCATGCTTCGGGACGTACTGATGCGAAAGTTCATGCTCTAGCTCAAAAGGTTCATTTTGATTTGGAGACTAAAATAACTACTGAAAAGCTGGCTAAAGGATTAAATTCTCTTTTACCAGATGATATTTTTGTAAGAAAAGTAGAAGAGGTAGACGATAATTTTCATGCTAGATTTTCCGCGATTGGGAAAGAGTATATATATATGTTAAACATGGGAGAATATAACCCCCTCGAAAGGAATTATGTCTACCAGCATAATGAAAAATTGGATGTCGTCGAGATGGAGAGAGCTATGAAATATTTAGAGGGTACACATAATTTTAAGTCATTTACGAAAACTGACGAAGAAAAAGATGACTATGTAAGGACAATATCTCAGACTAATTTAATTAGAGATACTAAAGATGTCAATAAGATAACACTTGTTTTTGTGGGAACTGGTTTCTTAAGATATATGGTAAGAAATATTGTCGGAACTTTAATAGAAGTTGGAAAAGGTAATTTAAAGAGTGAAGAAGTAATTGATATTTTAAAAAAACAGGATCGTAAAGCGGCAAGTAAGACGGCTAATCCTGAAGGTTTGTATTTGAAAAATGTCTTTTACTAACCTTGAAAATCAAATTAATATATGCTATTATTTAATTGAAACAAAATTATGAAGAGGAAGTGTTAGAATGGGAAGAGAATTAAGAAGAAAACAAGCTAAAAGAGAAGGTAAGAACGTTCGTGAAGTTCAAAAAAATAGTAAAGATAAGCCACTATCTACGAAGACTTTTGTTATTATTATAATAACAATGTTATTATTTGGCGTAATTTTATATATTTTGTCAGGAATATTTGTCACTAAAGAAATAAAATGGTTTTCGAAAGATGATACTGATAAGGAAGATAGTTCAGGGATGGTCGAGAATCGTATTTTAGCTAGTGAAACTTTAAAGCAAATGGATTTAACTTACTACGTTTACTATTATGATCCTGATGATGAAGATAGTGAAGTAAGTAATGTAATATATGGTTTAACGGAAATGGTTTATCGTGTCGATTTAAGTGATGATTTCAATAGTAATTATATTGGAGAGGCTTCTGGGATTGTTACTGATATTCATGATTTGAGAGTAACAAATCCAACTATTATTAAAGTTGAAGATGATAAAATGACAGAATTTTATAGCGGTAAAGATCAAATTGTATCAGCTTTAGATGTAGATAGGGATTAAGTATGTTAAAACTTTATTTAGACTGTGATGGAGTTATTTTAGATACAATTAATAAATCGTACGACTATTTTGATAAACATGGGATTAAGTTTGAGGATCAGAATGCTATAAGAAAATATTATCAGGATTTAGATTGGAATAAATTTATTATCGAAGCTGGGGAAATTGATAATTCTATTTCTAAAATAAAAGAAATAATAGCTTCGAATTTGTACGAAGTAAATATTTTGACTCATGTTAATTCTGATAATGAAATCGAGGCTAAGAAAAAATATTTTTCTAAACATCTACCGGGAGTAAATATCATAGGAGTTCCTAAAGGAATTAAAAAGACTGATTATATTGAGGCTAAGGGTAATATTCTCGTCGATGACTATTTAGGTAATTTGGATGATTGGTATCAAAAGGGTGGTATACCAGTTAAATTTTCTAATAGAAATAAAGAATGTCGATATACTAAAATTACAGATTTACGTGATTTAATTAATTTAAAAATAAAAAATTAAGGAGGGAAGTTATGAAACTTATAAATGTTAAAGGAACTAGCGATAGTCTTCCTAGTGAAGAATTAAAAAAGAAAAAAGTTATTGATACGCTAACTCAAGTCTTTGAAAAGTTTGGCTATCTTCCTCTCGATACTTCGATTTTATGTTATTATGACTTATTAGCTTCTAAGTACTCTGGAGGAAGTGAGATTTTAAAAGAAGTATATACGTTAAAAGATCAAGGCGACCGCAAACTAGGACTTAGATATGATCTTACTGTTCCTTTTTCTAAGGTTATCAGTATGAATGCTGGTAAAAATATTACTCTTCCTTTTAAAAGATACGAAGTTGGGAAAGTCTTTCGTGATGGACCAGTCAAAGTTGGAAGAGCAAGAGAATTTTATCAATGTGATGTCGACGTCTGCGGACTTGAAGGCTCGTTTATCGAAGCGGAAATGCTTTCAATGACGGTGATGGCTTATCAAAAACTTGGAATTGATGTGGAAATAGAAGTAAATAACCGCAAGTTACTGGAAGGCTTTATTATCGCTTCCGATATTCCCGATAATCTTAAAAGTAATGTCATCTTATCTGTCGATAAGTTACTTAAAATTGGGGAAGATGGTGTCAGAAAAGAGCTAGAAGAATATAATATCGAACAAAATAAATTAGATAAACTATTTAAATATTTTAATCTTTCAATCGAAGAATTGGATGCTCTAGATATAACTAATGAAACATTTATCGAAGGGAGAAAGGAAATAAAGGAATTGTTTTCTTATATCGATAGCTTAAATTTACAAGAATGTCACTTTTCACCTTCACTGGCAAGAGGGTTAGAAATATATACGGGAACTGTTTGGGAAGTCTTCGATAAGAAAAAAAGAATTAGCTCCGCTATCGGTGGTGGAGGAAGATATGACAAGATAATTACTAATTTTATTGATGATGGAAACAAGTATCCAGCAGTGGGTATCTCTTTTGGAATAGTTCCTATTTGTGAAATATTAGATACTTCTAATGACGATAGGACTTGCAATCTTCTTATTGCTCCGATGGATACTAATATCGAGAGCTTGAGATTAGCAAATTCTCTTCGGGAAAGAGGAATTAAAGTTTTAATTGAAATGACTGGCAAGAAGATAAAAAAAGTATTTGAAAGTGCCGATAAGAATAATATTCCTTACGTCGTCGTAATTGGTGCTAATGAAATTGCATCTGGAAAAATACAAATTAAAGATATGAAAAAGAGTAGTATTATCGAAGTTGATATTGATGATATTGATAAAATATATGATATAGTAAAAGAATGATTGTTTAAATGTTAATCATTCTTTTATTTCTAAAAGTAAAGTAATAAATTTTTTTCTCGAACGTACTTGAAAAATATTAAATAATTTGATATCATATATATATGATAAGGAGTGTTAAGTATGAAAGAAAACAAGATAAATAGATTTTTACTTATAACTTCTATATTAAGTACTCTAATATTAATTATTGGAAGTACCTTTTCTTATTTTTCTATTTCGGCACGTAGTGAAGCTGATGCTCTAGCCGTCGAAGCAGGAAAAATAAAACTAGGATTGGGAGTGTCACAGAGGTTTACTCCTAAAAAATTAATTCCTACCAATGATGATGATATTATGATAGCTTACAACAGTAAATGTACTGATATATATAATTTTGGGGCTTGTCTTGCTTTTGACCTCGAAGTATCTAATTTTGCAGACGCTCAAAGTATCGTTGGCTCAATAAACTTTACTGTCGAAAATATCGAGAATTTAAGTTATATGGTATTAGATGAAAGTGATGGTGTCATCTTACCTAAAACGAAAGTTATAAGTGGTGAAAATCAGACAATGGGAGATAGTTTTACTATCGCTAGCGGTACGGAAATGGCTCCTGCTACTAAAAAGTTGACACTATTAGTATGGTTAACTAATCTTGATATGCCTCAAGAGGATTATGATGCAGGAGGAAGTTTTTCCGCTATTGTAACTTATAATTCTGTCGATGGCAATGTTTTAACGGGTACTATTAAAGGAAAGAGACTAGAAACAAATGCCACTTCTAAATTAGGGGAGGGGGATTTCTGATGAAAAAAGCTATTTGCTCGATTTTTATAGTTGTTGCGATTATAATTGTTACGACAGCAGGTACATCTTTTGCATTCTTCAGTGCTACCGCTACTAGCGAAGGAGAAGATATATCGGGTGAGACTTTTACTTTCGATGTTAAATTAAATATGAATACCATATATAAAGCAGAACAATTGATACCATTATCTGATGATTTAGTTGATGATGCAATTAAGAAAGCATCTAATAAATGTATTGATTCTAAAGGATATCAGGTATGTAGTTTATATGAAATAACTTTGACAAATAGCGGAAATGCGCAAATACTAAATGGCTATGTATCGACTAGTTCGACAGATTATACAACTGATAATTTAAAATATCAAATTTTTGATTCGACATTTACCAAAGTAAGCGATGTTATGACATTATCTAGAGTACTTAATGAAAAAGTATATTTTAAAAAAGGTAATAGTTTAGTGAGTGCTCCAATAGATACTAGTGCTATTACTTATTATTTAGTTATCTGGCTTACTGAAACAAATGATAGTCAAAATGAAGATTTTGCTAAAACATTTTCTGGTAAAATAGCTTTTGAATCTATAAATGGTTCTACGATAACGGCAAATTTTACTGCTTAATAACATATACTGTAACAAGAATGGGTTGACAGTATATTTTTTTTATGATAGAATGTTAACAGAAAGAGAGGAGAAATAATGGCTGTAAAAATAAGACTTAAGAGAATGGGAGCTAAAAAAGCACCTTTCTACCGTATCGTTGTAGCGGATTCTAGAAGTCCAAGAGATGGAAGATTTATCGAAAAGGTTGGAACATACAATCCTCTAACAACACCAGCAGAAGTAAAAATTGATGAAGAAGCTGCTTTAAAGTGGCTTAATGATGGAGCTATTCCTACTGATACTGTTAAAAATTTATTTAGTAAAGCTGGAATTATGGAAAAATTTCATAATTCAAAACAAGGTAAGTAATGAAAGATTTAGTTAGTTTAACTGAATTAATTATTAAGAATCTTGTTCTTGATTCCGATTCAGTATCAGTAAAAGAATTTGAGTCAGATGATGATAATACTATTCAAATTGAAGTTATGGTAAATAGTGAAGATATGCCAAAAGTAATAGGCCATGAAGGAAAGACAATTAATGCGATTAGAACTATCGTTCAAGCTGCTTCCTTTAGTGGTGAAAATAAACTTGTCAAGATAAATGTTGACTCATATTAATAGGACTACTTAGTTCTATTTTTTTTACCTAAAAAAATAGATAGAATTCTATCTATTTTATCCTAATGCAACGTCTAAAATCATCATAACTGAAAAGCCAATCAAAGTAAAGAGAGCCATGAGATCTTTCTTCTTATTAGTTTGGCTTTCAGGAATAAGTTCTTGAACGACGACATAAATCATTGCTCCCGCTGCAAAACTTAATAAGAAGGGGAGTAGTAATCTTACTTTTAAGACGAGAAGAGCTCCTAAGACTCCCGCTATTGGTTCTACGATACCACTTAATTGTCCGTAGAAAAAGGATTTTCCACGTGATAATCCTTCCCTTCTAAGTGGTACGGAAACGGCTGTTCCTTCGGGAAAGTTTTGAAGACCGATACCGAGGGCTAGCAAGATTGCGGCTTCTAACGTGGCTCCATCTAAGCCATAGATAACTGAACCGAAAGCTACACCGACAGCAAGCCCTTCGGGAATATTATGGAGAGTTATCGAAAGAATAAGCATTAGGCATCTTTTAAAACTATTATTTTCTGTTCTTTCCTTAATTTCTTTTTTGGAAAATTTTTTATCAAAAAAATCGAATATTTTATCGCCGATATAAAGTAAGACACCGCCACTAAAGAATCCTAAGAAAACGATTAGCCAAGAATTCATCTTTAGAGTATTTGCCATTTCGATAGCGGGATTTAGAAGAGACCAAAAAGAAGCCGCTATCATTACTCCCGCTGAAAAACCTAACATTGCATCTAGAACATTCTTATTAACTTTCTTAAATAGGAAAACTAAGGCTGCCCCAATAGCGGTGACACTATAGGTAAATAAACAGGCTATAAAGGCTTGAAGAACTGGACTGAAACTATAAAAGAATTGTGTCATTTGTTATCATCTCCCTATTAATAAACTATGTATTTGGGAAGATAATGTCTGGGCTATTAAAACAAAAAGAGAGGCTATTAAGCCTCTTTATATGTAAAGCAGAATTAATCATCTGCTCATTAATATTATGCTTCTTATTTTTATAAATATACCTTAAATATTATTCTTTTTTTTCTTGATGATATCACCAATATAGATAATAAGATACATAGTAAATAGTGCTCCTAAAATATAAGGATAAATTTTATATGTATAATAATTAAAATTAGTGTTATTGTCAAAAGCTTTATACGATATAATGATAGCTAGTAAGCATAATATTAAATTGATTATCTTACTATTTTTTTCTTTTGTGATATTACATTTTATATAGTAAAAAATCATCGATAAATTAATAAAAGAACATAAAATCCAATGTATAGAAAGAAAGTTTTCAATACGGTCGACAAATTTAAATAGAGAAATTCTCTTTAATGATATATAACCGGGATATTGGTATAAGTTTATTAGATATTTACCAAGGATACCAATTGATAAAAAAGAAACGAGAAAGAGAATAATAAATCCTATTATATAGCTAAAAGAAATATATTTGTTAATTTTTTCTTTATCGACAATATTATTTTTGGGAAAGATAAGAAGCGTGTATATGGGAGCTAAAAATATTAGCATGTTGACGAAGCCTCCGAGAATGGGCTTTTGAATGCCAAATTCTAAGATTGGTTTTAAATTATCGAATTTAAATTCTTTAAATAAATAAATAAAGCTAAAGAGAAAGAAGAAGACGGCAATTACTACGAAGATACTACTTACTCTCGTAATTGTTTCAAATCCTTTATTTATGGCATGTAAAATAGTTATTCCAAATACTATTAAAATAAGTAATAATGGAGTATTTGATAAATACTGTGAGACAATAAAGTTACTTAAGTTAAATAGAACAGTCATACCAATTATGAAATAGAGAAGAGTAGTAATGATATTAATCATATTACCCCAAAACTTTCCAAAAATATAAACTGTTTTTTGGTATATTGGCAAGTCTTTTTCATAATTAAAAATATATAAAAATATAAATAGGGGAATAATACCCATTACTGAGCCAATAGCAATACTTATATAAGTATCGATACTGGCAATTTTAATAGTCGTATATAAACTAAGTCCGATAGTCGAAGATAAAATACATAAAAGAAAAGTACTAGAAAACTGAAGAGTATTAATTTTCTCTTTCATATTCGATTCCTCCTAAAGTATTACCTTTTTCATAAAGTTTAATTTTTGAGGTGACTTCTATCTCTAATTGGGGAAATATATCGTCATACCAATTTTTATCTATCTCTTTAAATAATTTATAATCTGTTTTATAATAGGAATCTCGAAAACCAAAGACGTCAGTATTATAGTTATCTCTAATATTTATAAAAGCATCTTGAACCATTTCTTCGATTTTTTTGTTGAGCTTTTTTTCTAAGTTATCTATTTCTTTAACGGAAGTTAAATCAGTAAGATCTGATACTTCTTTTATTCTTGCAAAACCATCGATGGTTATTTTTACTTTATTATTTTTGACATCACTTTCTTTTTTTGTTTTAATTCTATTGGGTTCAAAGACAATGTAACCATTTTCTGTATCTAATCTGACTATTGTATCTTCTAGGTCGCCACGAATTAAATTTAAAGCTCGAGATTCGTCAAAAGAAAGAAAGCCTAATAATTTATTATCTTTGAAAATACCAGTTGTACCAATTTTTATCTTTGCTTTTTGTGTTGTATTAGTAACGTTTTCTCTTTCTTCACCTTCATTTATATTGCCTTCGACAAAGACAGATGGTAAAACAATTTCTAGGTAAGGATTTAGGTACATATTAGTAAGATCATTTAAAGTGAGATTTACTGATAAGCCTAATATTTCGCTTTGTTTATCGAGAGAATCTAAAATATTTGAAGATGATAAATTATCGAGAACAGTCTGCAATGAAATGCCTTCTAGTGATTCATCAGTTTTAGCTATAGCAATTCTAAATTCTGAGCGCATTTCTGGATCGCGCGAAAAAAAGTCGATAACATCAGCTAGATGGTTTTCTAAAACGCTCTTACTTAAAATTAAAATTTGTAATTGAGAGCCGTAGAGCTGTTTGGGGGAATCTAAGATAATTGTTCGAAAGGCTTCTTGTAGTGAGAGGGCACTACTAGTGAAATTAATAAAAGTAGGTTCACCACTCGAAGAAACGTCCTGCTGTTTGATAGGATTAATAACTTGAGCGATAACTTCGAAATTTTTGTTTTCTTCATTATAGTCAATACTGATAGCGGTCGTAATGGCAAGGTCACTTAATTCTCTGTAGTTATAACATCCGCTTAGAAGTAGAGTGGTTAATGAAAGAACTAATAAAATTTTAATCTTTGTCATGAAATACCTCCCTTGTAATATTATCGGTTAAATATTTAATTCTCTTTGTTCTTTTTTTAACGGGGAACTTGATGACACTATTTTTAAGCCCGGCTAGAGAAATTGGCGTATAAGGAATCATGTAAGGAGTTCCAAAGGAATTTAAAGAGCAAAGATTTATAACGAAGAAAATAAAGACGATAAATATGCCAAACATTCCGATTGTCGTTGCTCCAATCATGAAAAATAGGCGATACCATTTGATGGCATTAATAAATTCTGTATCGATAAAAATAAGGGCACTAATAGCAGTTACTGCTTCGACAATAATCATTATCGGGGAAACTATTCCGGCATTGACAGCGGCTTCTCCGAGAATTAAGGCTCCGACAATTGACAGGGCCGAGTTGGAAACGTTGGGAATACGAAGATCACTTTCTCTTAATATTTCAAATGATAGTAACATTAAAAGGGCTTCAAAAAAAGCTGGAAAAGGGACACTTGCCCGCTGAGAAGCGAAACTAGTAAGAAATTCTAAAGGGAGCATTTCTTGATTAAAAGTTGTAATGGCAATGTATATTCCCGGAGTCATAACGGTAATAAAGAAGGCGATATATCTTAGAAATCTTGTTAAACTATTGTTGATACTTCGGGAATCTTTATCGTCTTCCGAAACAAAGAAGTCATTTATAAATACGGGCATGATAAGAGCAAAGGGACAATTATCTACTACGATAGCGGTCCTTCCGTTTAGGAGACTATCACATACTTTGTCAGGTCTTTCTGTCGTTATAATGGTCGGAAAGATTGTTTTCATTTCGTCGGCAATTAAATATTTTAATGTACTAGAATCAGTAAGCTTATCAATTTCTATTTTATTTAGAGAGGCAATTATCTTATCTCTAATATTGGTATCTGTAATACCATCAATTGTCAAAATACTAATTTTTGTCTTTGTATATCTTCCAATTTCCATATCAGTGTTCCAGAGTTTATTTGATTTAATTCTTCTTTTAATTAGGCCAATATTTGTTTCAATATTTTCATTGAAAGCATCTAATGGACCTCTTAAAGTTGTCTCTGACATTGGTTTATCGATACTTCGAGATAGATTCTTGCGGACTTCTAAAGCGAGTGAGTAATCATCTTCGATAAGTAAAATAACAAAACCGTTATTTAAATATTTACATACGTCGTCGTAGCCTTTTATCTCTTTAATTTTAATATTACTGATATTATTTTTAATGGTATCGTATAAAAATTCATTCTCATCATATATCTTTTCAATATGATCTAGGCTTCGAAAAATAAAGTCAGATAGTTTATCGGAATCGGTAAGTGTCTCGTTATAAATAATATTAATCTTTATTCCTTTAATATATTTTTCGCGATATATGACATAAGAACTATTATTATTATCTTTCTTTAATTTGGCTATTATTTTATCGTTCATCGTCTTACACCTCATAATTATTATGGTTAAAACTTTAAATAATATAATTTTTTAGAGATAAAATATTAATATTTATAAATTAAAATTTTAAAGATAAAAAAGTAGTGACTACTAATGAACTTGTACTTTTAATAAAAAGTAAAAATTTATTCTTTTTTTAAGTTTTAGTATTCTAATAAAAGTAGTAAGAGAATTTTTAGCTAAAAAAGTGGCGACTATTGACAAAACTAGACAAAAGTGCTAATATATATACTCGTATTTCAGGGGAGGTTATATACTATGAAATTAAAGAAAGTTTTATTTATTTTACTAGCAGTATTTACGACAATGTTTGGAATGACCGCTAGGGCAAAGGCTTCAGCGCCTAATAGTTATACAATTGCAGCTAAGGATTTATACTATTTGGAAGGTTCAAAGTATCTAGAAAATAGTACATTAAGATTTACTTATAAAGTAACAACTGATGGAAAAGTAATCTATTGTACGGAAATTCATGATTCAATGCCTTCTTATGGAACAGAAAAATATACTTTAAGTAAAGAAATGGATGCTAAATTTGCTTACGTATTAGCAAATGGTTATCCTACTAAAAGTATAACTGGTGATAAAGATAAGGATTACTTTATTACTGGACTTGCTGTTTGGTATTTGATTTCGCCAAATGATTCAACTTTCACATACTTTGATTTAAACAACGGAACATACCGTGGAAGTTCATCTGACGTTGTCAAAGAAATAGCAAAATTAGTCAATGGGGCTAAGGGTTACTCACTAACTAATCCAACACTAAAAATAAACAGTTCTAGTACAGGTTTAACGCTATCTAGTGATGGAAAATACTATGTAAGTTCTAGTATTGGTGTTAAAGTAACTGGGAACATATCTGGAAATAAATATTCAGTAAGTTTAGAGAATGCACCAAGTGGTACAATTGTTACCGATAGTAAAGGAAATACTAAGACAAGCTTTGGAACTAGTGAAACATTCTTAGTTAAAATACCAGTATCGAGTATTAAAGAATTAAATAGTAGCTTCAAAGTTAATGTAAGTGCTAAAGGAGTAACTTACAAAGCATATTTGTATACGCCAACTTCTAGTTCGGCATATCAATCTACTACTACTGTATATCCTGAAGAGAAAGAATTAAAAGATAGTCTTACTTTAAAGATGGATTTGACTACCGAAGTAGAAATTAGTAAAGTAGATGCAACAACTGGAAAAGAGCTTCCAGGAGCAACATTAGTTCTTAAAGATGCTTATGACAAAGTAATAGAGACTTGGGTATCTGGTACAGAAGCACATATTATTAAAGGGTTATCTTTTGGTAAATATTATTTAACTGAAGTTTATGCCCCAGATGGTTATATCTTAAGTACGGAGACAATTGAGTTTGAATTATCATCTGAAAAAACTACTGTCAAAGTAGTTATGAAAAATGAACTTAAACCAGATGTTCCTGAGGTATCAATAAGCAAGCAAGATGCTACTACGGGGGAAGAACTTCCAGGAGCACATCTCGAATTATATGACGAAGATAACAATTTAATTGAAGCTTGGGTATCTGGAGAGAAACCTCATAAAGTTAAAGGCTTAAAACCAGGTAAATACTACCTTAAAGAGACATTAGCTCCAGAAGGATACGAATTAACTTCTGAGACTGTCGAATTTGTAGTTAAAGAAGATGGAACTGTCGATGGAAAAGTTATCATGTATAACAAACCAGAGACATATATAAAAGTTCCGGGTACTTCTTCATTTAAAACTATTACAGCATCCTTAATTGGAATAGTTATTATAGGTTTAGGCTCTATAATAATCTACAAGAATTATAAAAAGAATGAAGAAAATTAATTTTAAATGCCAGATAGCAGCGGGAGTAATACTGATAATTTGTGGTACTCTCGCTTTGCTTTCTAATTATATAAAAGATAAAAGGGATGTTGTATTTAGTGAAATGAACCTTGCTTTATCTTCATTTGAGCAAGATGTGGTTCATGAAGAACAAAATGAAGAAATAGTCGAGGAAAGAGAAGAACCAGAAGAAGAGAAAAATGACATTTATAGTTATGAGGATTACTTAGGAGTAATTGATATTCCTAAAATAAACTTATATCGTGGATTTTATCGTAAAGATTCTAACTTAAATAATGTTAAATTTAACTTGTATGTTCTTCCAGAATCTAATTACCCAGATACTGATAAAGGCAATTTAATTATCGCAGGACATTCTGGTAATTACAATAATAGTTATTTTAGGGATCTCTATATCTTAGAGGTTGGAGATACAATTAATATTTACTATAATAATTCTAAATATACTTATAAGATAGTAAACATTTACGACGTACCAAAAACAGGTATGGTTAAAATAATAAGAAATAATGAAAAAACAGTTCTTACGTTAATTACTTGTACTAAAGATGATGAAGCTCATCAAACTGTCTATATTTCAGAGCTTGTTAGTGTTAATTAATTAAATGAAAGGGGGATTAAATATGACTTATTTATCATTACTAAAAAAATTAGAGATGCTTTTTAACATAATTACTAATTTTAAAGTTGTTTTAGTATTTGCTTCTTTGATGATTATTCTTATGATTATTTATGCTTTTAAGAAAATAAGTAGAAAAAGATATACATGTTTGATGGTAATTTTATTTATTCTATTATTTGGTATTAGTATTGTAAGTAACTATAATATTCTTATTGATACTTTTGATAATTTTACGACTATCTTTTTCCGTAATATTTATTTCCCTTCTATTTATGTATATATTGTTTTACTTTTTCTTATAGATATTATCTTTATTATAAATATAGTCAGTAAAAAGACTCGAAAAAGTTATAAAGTTGCCAATAGTATCATGTTTGTTCTCAATAATATTTTATTTGCTATTATTTTAAATATAATAGCTTCGAATAAGATAAACATCTTTGATATATCGTCATTATATGCGAGTACAGATTTGGTAGTAGTATTAGAGTTAGATATGGATCTTGCTATTCTATGGCTTATTTCTGTTATTACTATATATACCACTAATGCGATAACTGATAGAATAAGAATTAAGAAAGAATTAAAAGTTCAAGATACGGTCGATAATAACATACCACAGGAGCAGAAAGAACCAGTACTTGAAACTGATAATTCGAATGTGGAAAAGAAAGATGCTTTACCTGATTTCGTGCCAGAAATTATTTCTAATTCGATAAATGAAAATGCCAATACATTAATTATCAATAATACTATAAAAGATACTATAAAGGATAAAAGTACTGTTACTTTTGATGATATATTAAATGGTACTATGCCAGTTACTTATTATCATAAACAGACTATGGAAGAAGAAAATGCGGAAATAATTGACCCTCAAAAAATTTACGAGAGTAATTATCAGTCGAGAGTATCTAAATTAGAGCAAGAACAAACATCTTTACCTGATAATAATATGAGTTTTCTTGAAACTGAGAAAGTACTTCCTAAGATAAACATAATTAAACCATCTGTTAAGGAAGACAGTATTACTGAAAAAAGGGAGACAAATATTGATTATAACAAGTTAGAAGAGACAATTGACAAAATTGAAACGATATCTGATAATAGTAATATGACGTTTGAAAAAATTGCTAAAGAAGAACCTAAAGAAAATACTATTGTGGGAAAATATAGTATTGAAGAATACAAAAAAATTGCCGAAATGCTTCGAAAGTTAAAAGATCATGCTAGATATTCGAATATTAGTATTGATGAAGCAGTAGCAATAAGTTTGATAAGTAATTATAGTTTTGAAGATTGTCGTAAATTTAAAGAATTATTAGAAAATAATCTAAACTAAAAATTTAGATTATTTTTTTGGTATAAAAGAAGTTTAAAAAATAAAAATAGTATAAATTAATAAGACTTTGAATATTATGAGTAAATAATAAGTTGCTTAAAAAATAAATTTATGATAGAATTAATATTGTAATAAAGATAGGAAGAAGGTGACTCTCTCATGAATAAAAGAAGTATTAACTGTAAGTTAACATGGGGGGGGGCTCAATCTTTATAATATAATATTTTATAGTATTAAAGACTATGAAGAAGTAGGTAGTATTAACTTATTTCCTTTCTTTCATAGTCTTTTTCATTCTTTTAAAGAAGGTGATACTATATGAATAAAGCTAAGCTATATATGCTTATTTGTATTAGTATATTAGTCTTTTCCATAAGTGGTAGTTTAGCATGGGTAATATGGAGAAGTACTACGAATGCTATAGTAAAATTAGAAGTATGTGCTCCGACAATTACTTTTGTTGGAGATGCCACTATAAATGGTGAGAATTTATCTCCAACTACTTCTAGAGAAAAGGCTTTAAAAAAAGATATCAGAGTTAAATTAAATAAGCTATGCCAAGATGGTGACAGTGCTATTATGAATATGTATATGACCTTAGACTTATTACCTAAAGAGTTACAGGAAGATACTTTTATCTATGAATTATATCGTGGTGAAGAATTAATTATAAGTGGCAACTTTAAAGATAAAAGTGAAGGAGAGACGATAACATTATTAGAAAATGAAGTTATAACAGATAGAGAACTAAAATATACCCTATATATCTATATCGATGGGAAAAGAGAGAATCCTCTTACCATGAGTGACAAAAGTTTTAGGTTTTATCTCTATGGCGAGGGAACAGATGCCATCTATGAAGAAAATTACCTTAGGTCCAATAATGTTAATGTAGATTCTGATTCCTTATTTTTAAACACCGATATTACAAGAGGAGAAATCGAAAGTGTTAAAACAGTAGACAATAATATTGTACCAGAAGGCATAAATAAATCTTTTGATATTTCATCTAAAGGTGATGGAAGTGTCATGCTCTGGTATGAAGACTCAAATAATAATAACTTATATGAAGTATATATGGGAAGTTCTAGCGGTCTAATAAAATTAAATAATGGAGCTAATTTATTTAGAGGTTTTACTAATGTTACCGAAATTGATTTATCTAAATTAGATACTTCGAATGCAACTGATATGCATTACATGTTCGCTACTTGTTTTAGTTTAATTAGTTTAGATATTAGTAACTTCAATACTTCAAAAGTAACTGACATGAATCGTATGTTTTACAAATGTTATCTTTTAACAGATTTAGATTTAAGTAATTTTGATACTTCTAGTGTAATTAAGATGCCTGAGATGTTTATCGAATGTTCTAATTTAACTAATTTAGACATAAGTAACTTCAATACTGAAAAAGTAACTACTATGTATGGTATGTTTAATAGCTGCTCTAGATTAGTAAACTTAAATATAAGTAATTTTAATACTAAAAATGTAACTAATATGGAAGCCTTCTTTTATGCTTGTCGTTCTTTAACAAATTTGGATATTAGTAATTTTGATACTTCGAATGTAACTGATATGTCAAATATGTTTCGCGGTTGCTCTAACTTAAAAGAATTAAATGTGAGTAATTTTATTACGAAAGAAGTAACTAATATGGAAAGTATGTTTCAAGATTGTTCCCTTTTAACAAATTTAGACTTAAGTAGTTTTGATACAGGAAAGGTTGATAATATGTATAATATGTTTTCCAAATGTTTTAATTTAGTAAATATAAAATTAAATAGTTTTAATACTAAAAATGTAAATAATATGTCATATATGTTTGATAGTTGCTCTAGTTTAACAAGTTTAAATTTAAGTAGTTTTGATACTTATAATGTAACAAATACGGTTTGTATGTTTCGTAGTTGCACTAATTTAAAAGAAATAGATTTTCGAAATGCTGACTTTTCTAATGTAACTAGTTATAATAATATGTTTGCTAGTGTTTCCACTTCTTCTCATGTATATGTTAAAGATAGTATACAAAGAGACTGGTTACTAGAAAGATTCCCTAAATTTGAAAATATAGTAGTTGTCTAAAATATAAAACTGTGATAAAATTAATATTGTAATAAAGATAGAAGGAAGGTGACTCTCTCATGAATAAAAGAAGTATTAACTGTAAGTTAACATGGGGGGGGGCTCAATCTTTATAATATAATATTTTGTAGTATTAATGACTATAAAGAAGAAGTAGGTAGTATGAACTTATTTCCTTTCTTTCATAGTCTTTTTCTTCACTTAGAAAGTGAGGAAGTACTATGAATAAAGCTAAGTTATATATGTTTATTTGTATTAGTATATTAGTCTTTTCGGTAAGTAGTACTCTAGCTTTATATATATGGAGAAGTACTACGAATGCTATAGTAAAATTAGAAGTATGTGCTCCGATAATTACCTTTGTCGGAGGATCCACTATAAATAGCGAAGACTTAATACCAGTCTTATCAAAAGAAAATGGACTAAAAAAAGAAATAAGTGTTAAATTAAATAAGTTATGTCAAGATGGTGACAGTGCTATTATGAATTTATATATGACATTAGACTTACTACCTAAAGAGTTACAGGAGGATACTTTTATCTACGAATTATATCGTGATGAAGAATTAATTATAAG
>CANQPC010000001.1 GCA_947625625.1 uncultured Bacilli bacterium | reverse complement strand
CGCGATTATTGCTAGTATTACGATTACTGCAAGTAATTCTATTAATGTAAATCCTTTCTTCATTATACTACCTCTACTTTCTTTTTTATTATACCATTACCCCCCCCCCTAGTCAATATAATTGACAGGCAATAAAAAACTGATATTTGTTTAATATCAGTTTATGAAATAACTATTCTAAATGAACGATCGCTATAGAAACCTCCGTCACGGGCCATGAAGGTAAAGATGCCAAAATTAGTACTACCATAATTAGCCCCTCCTCCACGTAACAACCAAGTATTTCCTAAAGCGACAAAATATGCATAATTTCCATACCAATTTTGAGTTTCACTTAGTGCTTGACCATAGCATATTTCGTTATCACATCCATGAGCAACTGTCGTATTTGTGTATGAATCATAATATTTTGAATCAGGAAAATCTACTCCGTCTGTATACATTGTTCCATCTTGTAAATTACCATTAAATCCAGAATTTTCTGTTTTAGATTTTCCTGAATATGGATTTCCATTTGAATCTAGTAAAACTCCCATTACTTCTTCCCAAGCGCCACCACTCATGTCGTATATTCCATATATATTTCCTGTAGTAGACGCCTCTTGACCAGCCTGAGTGTTGTATGTATTTGTATCACAAGTCTCCGATGAAGCTTTTTCTGATGAACTATTACCCGCAACACCTGTATTATATGTTCTACAATTATTAACATATACATCTGTTTTATTATTTCCATATTTTCCATATTTACTTTGAGATAAATATGCAACTGCTCCCCATTCACTATTCTTCATCATATGTGTATCTACTTTTTCTTTATCTAAACCGAATGAATTCCCATTTCTTGTCATTGATCTTGCGGCATAAAACATATTTGATATATTATTATATCTTAATGACTGTACATTGGGTAATATTCTTAATCCATCGGCATTTTCGCAATTCTCTAATTCAGATGCACAAGCTAAATCATTATTTGCCCTTCCTTTTCCAAGTGTTGTATGACTTGTTTCAAATTTTCCTACCCATATTCCTGTTAGCTCTTCTGTTCCAAACGTAAATGCTGGATGTGTTCTCCATTCACTTGGTTCATCTCCTATATATGTTGCATTGCCTTCCTCTTTGGTATTAACGTACACAAATTTAATATCAATTGATCCTGGTGTTGCCAGACTTGGTTCCAATGCTTCATCTAGTTGTACTCCATATGGTTGTTTTATCGTATATGAATATCTTGGTATCCAAACAAACATTCCTTTTATATTTACATTCTCTCCATCTGGATATATTAATGTTCCAGCTTCATTCGATACACCTTCATTTAATATCACTGCATTTGCCCACTCTTGTTTATCATAATCATACCATTTATCTTTTGTACTTACAATTCTCCAATTTTCTCCATCATATTTAACTGGAACTAATCCTTGTAATTTTGGTGAATTTGCACCTGTTGAATCGATATACATTCCATACGAATAGTTTACATTTTCTCCATTTACTTTACAGTCACTCAAATATATAGAACCATCAACATTTATTCCTTCTAATTGACAATTTACACTTGCACCCTCATATTCTATTTTTAATTCACTTATACTTTCTGGAACTCTATTATTTTTTAATTGATAATCAACTATTGCATTTTCTAGTGCTTTAGCATATAGTTCTATACTTCTTTTATAAGATTCTTCCTTTGAATTATTTATTATTCCTAATATTATTGGGGTTGCAATTAACGCTATTATCGCTAATATTACTATGACTGCCAAAAGTTCTATCAATGTAAATCCTTTCCTCACTTATTTCCCTACTTTCCTTATTATAATTATATATTACTGTTATTTATATTGTCAAGAATTAATTAATAACGAAGCACTAAAAAGAATGCTTATTTAGTATTAAGCTACTGGTGAGGGAACTAATAAATCGTCTAATGATTTATCATCACTTTTATCTCTTTCTTCATTTTCATTTTCATCATTTTCTTCATTTTCTGAATCACTTTTATCTGCTATATTATCATTTTTTGATCCTTCTAAATCATCTTTATTTGGAGAAGAAGGTAATTCATTCTTTTCATCATTATTATTTTCGTTTTCCTCTTCTTTTATATCATCGGGAATTTTTTTATCTTCCTTATCAGTTTTAACATTGCTATCTTGTTCCTTCGGTGTTGTTTGCTGCGTCGTTGGTTGTGTTGGTACTTTTGTTACTTTATTACTGCTTCCATCCACTTCACCATACGAACTTTCCAATTTTTCATTGTTCAAAACATTATTTATAAGTTCCTGCGCTTCAGTTACACTATCAAAATCAGGTTCCATAACATATAAAAGTTGATTGTAGGTGTAAGTATAATTACTTGAATCTTTACCTGATAAACTATAAGAAGTAATAGTCCAAGAAGACATATTATTTAATTGTTTTTTTATCAATGATGTAATCTTCTTCACGCTCATGTTTGTTTGATATTTTCCGTCTATTGCATTCAGCAAAGAATTATATTTAGTTATGATCGATTTATTAGTTGCCTTTCTAATTATAGCTTCGATTACAGCCTGTTGATTTTTTCCCCTTTGTCTATCACCATCTGAAAAGGCCTTTCTAGTACGAGCAAAATCTAATGCTTGTTCACCATTTACTTTATTATATCCTTTTTTAAAACTGAAACCTGAATATGATATAAATGAATATTCAGAATAAACATCTAATCCATCTAATGCATCAACAATATCAATTACAGAAGTAAAATTAACTTTTAGGTAATAGTTGATTTCAAGATCCAATAAATCTTCTATCGTTTTTATAGACATATCAACACCATATATTCCCGCATGTGTTAGTTTATCCTTTGGCCCTGTCGTTCCGTGCAATTGAACATAGTAATCTCTTGGTATTGATATCAATAATATTTGTTTTGTTGTTGGGTTAACAACCATAACTATATTAACATCGCTTCTAGAAACAGAAGAAATTTCTCCATATGTGTCTATACCACTTATATATACTGCAAAAGAATCTTTTGTTACATCGACATCTTTTAAAGTGGATTCTACTTTTACCTTTATTGAGAAAGTATATAAAACTCTTACTGAATTATTAAATTCACTATTTTCTTCATTTAATATGCTTATAATAGAATCTTCAATTAATATTGCATCTACTTCAGAGTTTAATAAATCCGTAACTAATATATTAGAACTATCATATTTTTTATAATCTACGCTTACTTTTTTATTTAAATGGTCTAATGGTGTTTTATTTTTAGTTGAATTTTCATAATATCCAACAGTTTTATTCTTTATATCCTTTAATTTTTGATATGGGCTATCCTTTAAAACTAATACAGAATAGTTTTCTAATTTATATTTACTATCTCCATTGCTTACAAGAACATCTAATGTTCTTGATAGATAAAATATTCCTATAGACATAATAAATATGAATAAAATACATATTACAGTAATTATTTTTTTTACTTTCTTTTTCAATCTCTTATGATTCATTAGTATAATAATTAATAGATTGAATAGTACCAATATAATTGATAATATCATCATATACTTTGTTGGAAGCAAATCTATATATAATAAGATTCCTAAAAAAATAAGAGAAGTTATAAACAACAATATACTTATTATTCTATAAAAAATATTTTTTTTCTTTGTTTTTTTTATTTTCATATACATCACTTTTATATTATATCACATTTAATAACAAAAATTAATCTATATACTAGGTATTTAAATTTTTATTTTATTCTTTACGTTAACTAAAATATTTATTATACTGTGATTGTATAAAATCATCGGTCATTCCAGAAATATAATCTATAACTTTTCTAGCATCTGACGTTGATTTTTTATATTCAATAGACATATTATTTAAAAAAACACTAAAAATATCCGAATTAACATTATTTTTTAAAATATCATCATAATATAAATAAAATAATTTATGGAATATTTCCTTATATTTATTTATCTGATCTTGGGTATTAGCTTTCAAATAAATATTTTTATAATTAAAATTTATTAAATCATTTAAAGAATTAAAAATTTTATCTGATAACATTATATAATTTTTATTAAAGCTATTGTTTATTATATCCGTTACTATGGTATTTACTATTTCAGAATTGTTATAACCTAATGTTTCTTTTATTGATTTGGGAATATCTTCAACATTGATTCTTCCAATTCTTATAGCATCTTCGACATCTTTACCAGCGTATGCAATTACATCACTAATTTTTAATACACAGCCTTCTAATGTCATAGGTGTTAACTCTTTTAATATTTTTTTATTTTTGTAACATTCATTATATTCACCTACAAATTTTTCTTTAGTTTTTTTTACAGGTTCATACCTCTTTTGTAATACTTCCCCATTATGACAAAGAATTGCATCTAGTACCTGAACAGTTATATTATTACCATTACCAAAATTTTCAATATTCATAAGTGTTCTAACGCTTTGTATGTTATGAGCAAAATATCCTTCATTACATTTTAAACTTATTTCGTTTAATATATTTTCACCAACATGGCCAAATGGTACATGTCCTAAATCATGTCCGAGAGATGCTGCTTCTATTAAATCTTCATTTAAATTCAATGCCCTACCTATAGTTCTTGCTATTTTACTTACCATTTGAACGTGCGTCATTCTTTTACTTATCATATCATTAGAATTATTTGTATAAACCTGAGTTTTATCTATATAACGTATATATGATAATGAATATATAATTTTATCTATATCCCTAAAAAATGGCGGTCTAAAATCATTATCTATCGGGTATAACCTTATTGCCATTTTATCTGTGCAAGCATATTTGGATAAATTATCATTATTTTTTGACATATTTTTTATTATTTCTTTGTTCATTTTATCACCATATTAATTATATCACAGTTTTGATTTTACATGTTTATTTCAAATAATTTATAAAAAAATACGGGTAAACATTGGGCAAAAAATAAAAACTCTTACAAAATAAGAGTTAATATACTAATGGTCGGGAAAACAGGATTTGAACCTGCAACCCCTTGGTCCCAAACCAAGTGCTCTACCAAGTTGAGCCATTTCCCGATATAATGGTGCGCTCGAAGGGATTCGAACCCCTGACCTTTTGGTTCGTAGCCAAACACTCTATCCAGCTGAGCTACGAGCGCGTCGCTACATTTCTCATAACACCTTGTTAGAAATAATTTCTTAACAAGACACAATTAATGTTATCACATATTTTATTTTAAGTCAATCTTTTTTAATAAAATTATTATTGATAATTATAACATATATAGTATAAATTATAACTTGAAAAGTGAATTTAAAAAAAAGAATGTTTTTTAGCCGTTTAATAAGAAACATTTATTTTATTAATTTTTTTGTTTTCGTTGTGTATACAAATATTCTTTATTACTCAAATGAATTAAATAGTTCATTAAATAAATTATATATAATAATATTTTTCTTTGTAATACAAAATTCTGTTTCTTTAACTAGTTCAAAATAATTAAAATATAAATCTACATTATCATAATATGTTATTCCCAATTTATTATCATTATTTATTAAATAATAATTATAAAAATTAAAAATAGTATCAACTATATAAGTTGACACTAATAACCTAAGAATTTTGAAATAGTACTTAAACCAAACATTCCATTTTTATATAAATTACTTTGATGTATTCGTCATAACATAAAAACGGCTTTTTTACAGGTTGTTTTCTATTTTTACTCGAAAGTCCGAGTTTACTATCAATCTGGTATCCTAAAGGAAGACACAATGTCATCAGTTTAAGGAACTACATGAGAAATTGTGTAGTTTTTATTATTATAAATTTAAAGTTCAATTAATTTGTTACATAACAAAACTCATCAACAATTATTGATGTTTAAAACATTCATATTAATATTTAAATACTACTTAACTTATTATAACTATTCTTGTTATAAGGACTAAATCTTACCTTATATTTTCTATCTTTTCTAATGGGTATTTTATATTTAGACATCCTTTCTATCAACTTATCATACATCTTTAATCTATTATTTTCATCTTTTTCTAACATTATTTTTATCATCTCATTTTTAAATAATCCAACTGCCATATTTTCATTTATTGTCATTATAAAAATTATTAATTTCCATATTTGTACTTAGTCCTTTCTTATTTAATATATATTTCATTAATTTTTGAAATTCCATTTTTATTTCTCTAGTAAAACTATTTGGTGTTAATCTCCCTATATTTTTTAATTCTTCTGAATTTATTTTATTTCTAATTAATTCGATTCCCTCTTTATTAAATTTTACCACTAATTTAACTCCTTTTATTCTATATATCTATTTTATCATTTACACATAATAAAAACTACACAATTTCTCATGTAGTTCCTTAAACTGATGACATTGGCCCATCCCTAAAAGCCTTTGCTATTTCATATCTTTTAAATGGAAATTTGATTTGGTTCTTATTAAGTGCAATAAACTTTGCGAAGGGTACAGTTAGGTCATATCTTAAACCTAACTTTCTTTCTCCTTGATCGCTTAATTTGTATATTTCATTCAAGATATCATTTTCTTCATCATATTTATCACTTAAAATATCATAATAGCATAATATTGGGGTTTCTATTGATTTGAAACCATATTGTTCAAATATTTTTTTTAAAATACTATTTATATAATTTCTGATCTTTTGTTCTTTAGGTAAAAAATCATAACCACCTTTAACATTTTGTATTTTCATATCTCTTCATTCCTTCTTCTAAAGCTTTTTGTAAAGCATCTTCTTCTGTTTCAACACTTATACATTTTAACCTTTTTCTATCATCAATAAACCTGTTAGATAGTTCATTTGCCCATCCTCCAAATTTATCTACCACTATTATTGGTATTCCTGCTTGATATGCTATAGCCATTTCAGTTAAAGTTCCTGAACCACCCGATATAGCAATTATTACATCACACGATAACACTAAAGTAAATTCTCTTCCACCACCTATTTCTAAACCTGAATTAATTAAAACAGTTGGTCTAAATTCACCAAAAATATTTTTATCTTTACCACCAGCGACACCTACAGTAATTCCATTATTTTTACTTGCTTCAATTGCTGCCTCTGTTGATAAAGATGTGTATTCCCTCTCAGCACCATAAACTAATATATTTCTAGAATCTGCAATTAATTTTCCTAAGTTTTTTGCAAATTTCAAGGCATCATCACCAAATTTTAAATCAGCTGCTGAACCCATTATTCCTATTTGTAATTGCTTCATAATCTTTTCATCTCTCTTTTCAAAGTTTTAACAACTTCCTCATTTTCATTTGTATTAATTATTTTTTCGGGTAGTTCTATTATTTTTGTTCTTGCTTTTTTTAGTCTATCTATTTCTTTCCATAAATAAATGCTTCTTTCCAAACAAGCTTTAGAGAAGTATTTTTCATATTCAATTGGAATAGATGCTCTTTCATATGGATTTCCATAAGGTTTAAAATAAGGCGCTTTATATAATCCATCTTTCGTATCAATCATAATGCCAGATCCAGCAATACCAAAGTAAAAATCTCTTTCACATATTTGATCTATAACATTATCAGACATTATATAATTTGATTTAATACCATATTTTAGATTCGAATTAAAATAGGTATATGATTGATTTGTACATATAGAAGTAATTATCCCAATTACTTTTATTTCCAACATATTAAATCTATTAATGATATTTTTTAATACATTTCCAGAAAAAACTACGTCATCAGCAAGTAGTATCTCTTTATTACTTAATGGTTTAGATAATCTTATTATTTGTGAATCTAATGATTCATTTTTTCTAGATATTATTCCATTAGTTCCGTTTATTCTAGTACAATCTAAGAAATAAATATTTTCTTCATCTGGTGTTATATAAATTTTATCTAGAGTAACAATGGGGATATTCACCACCAATTAAATTATTAACTTCCATCATTTCTTCTTCTGATATTATTACTACATTACCACTAAATATTTTATTAACATCAAAATTAAAATCTTCCCTCATAGTATTTATAACACTATCATTAGGTATAAAATCATATTTGTAATCAAATGCATTTCTACCACTTAAAATTCTTTTAATATCGTCACTAAAGACAATTCCTTTATTTATTTTTTTCATAATAATCCTCTTTTCTTACTTAATTTAATTAAAAAAGCTATACAGTAGTACCTGTATAGCATAATAGTTATTTATACGCTAGATACAAGCACTACAAATAGCACTTGTACCTACAACAATTTTTAATGTCGTATTAACAAGTGCAGACTATTATGATGATGATTAAATTTAATTATTTGTTTTAACATAATAATCTCTTCCTTTCAAAACTATTTAAATTATAGCATATTTACACTAGTTTGTCAAAAATGGTGTAAATGCAATATAATTGGTTAATTATATTTTATAGCTAAGTAATGATTTAATGTATCCTATTTATATATTTGAGCTATATTTTATTTCTTTTGCACATTCCGATCAAGGTAGTCATTATACAAGTCCCACATTTCAGTTACTACTAAAAGAATTAAAATTAGGGCAATCAATGTCTAGAAAAGGAAATTGCTGGGATAATGCTCCACAAGAATCTTTCTTTGGCCGTATGAAAGATGAAGTAGATTTTAAATTATGTTCTACTTTTGAAGAATTACAACTTGAAATTGATAAATATATAGCGTATTATAATAATTATAGATATCAATGGAATTTAAAAAAGATGAGCCCTGTACAATACAGAAATCATCTTCTTCAAACTAATAATCAATAAATTATAAATCCCTACCGTGTCAATTTTATAGGGTACAATTTACAATGATTAAATGTCAAACCAACAAATTTGGGTAGACATTCAACTTGCTAAAACTGAATGTTCCCTTTTTTATTTTATGCAAGTTTCCTTGACATATTCATAATAACATAAAAACGCCTTTTTGACAAGTCGTTTTATATTGAAACTCGAAAGGTTCGAATTTTCTATAAATCTGGTGGCTCCAGCGGGAATTGAACCAGCGACACAAGGATTTTCAGTCCTCTGCTCTACCGACTGAGCTATGAAGCCAAATGGCGGTTCCGACGAGATTCGGACTCGCGATCTTCTGCGTGACAGGCAGACGTGATAACCACTACACCACGGAACCATGGTTGCGGGAGATGGATTTGAACCAACGACCTCTGGGTTATGAGCCCAGCGAGCTACCAGGCTGCTCTACCCCGCGATAACTACAAACAAATGGCGGAGGAAAAGGGATTCGAACCCCTGCGCCGCTTTCACGACCTCCCGGTTTTCAAGACCGGTCCCTTCAACCAGACTTGGGTATTCCTCCAATATATAAATTGGTGCCTGAGGTCGGACTTGAACCGACACGAGGGTTGAATCTCGCAGGATTTTAAGTCCTGTGCGTCTACCTATTCCGCCACTCAGGCATAACACCTTTTTGCTTGACTAGTTAATTATATAACATTTTTTCCACTTTGACAACCTTTTTTTGCTTTTTTTAGAAAAATTATTGAATTTTTTCCAATTTTATTATATACTATCTAATGTATTAAAGAAACGCGCCCATAGCTCAATTGGATAGAGCGTTTGGCTACGGACCAAAAGGCTGTGGGTTCGACTCCTACTGGGCGCGCCATAATAAAAGATAACTTGAACCAATAAAGTTCAAGTTTTTTTATTTAATTATTATCTAAAAATAAAAGTATACACTCCTTTATGTATGCTTTTATCATATTTTTTATTTAAAAACATTCTTTAAGATAACTGTTTTCATTCTTGACATTTCTTTTAATGTCGTCATAATTCCTTCGTTGCCAATTCCCGAATGTTTCCATCCACCAAATGGCTGCTCGAAGCTTCTAAAGAAACTTGCTCCATTAATTACAACACCGCCACATTCAAGTCTTTCACTTACCATAAATGCCTTATTCATATCGTTCGTAATAATGCCACCTGATAGACCATAAACTGACTGATTAGCAATATCGATAGCCTCTTCGATCGTATCGAAACCAATTACCGAAATTACTGGTCCAAATATTTCCATATCTTTAGCTACGTCCATATCTCTCGTAACATTATTAAGTATTGTTGGCTCATAAAATGCTCCGTCACGATGTCCTCCGCAGACGATAGTAGCACCAGCCTTAACCGTTTCAGTAACTTGTCTTTCAACTTCAATAGCGGCTTCTTCACTTACTAAGCATCCAATATCTGTACTCTCGTCGCTAGGGTCTCCCTGCTTCAAAGTATTAATTTTAGCTACCATTCTCTTAATAAATTCTTCTTTGACCGAATTTTCCACTAAGAATCTCTTACTAGCACAGCAAACCTGTCCCGTATTGTATAGCCTTCCCCAAACCGTCTCATTGACAGCTAGATCCAAGTCTCCATCGGCACATATAATGAAAGCATCATTTCCACCAAGCTCAAGTGAAGTATGTGCAAGATGTTCTGCCGCTCTCTTTTGCGTATCGATACCAGCAGCTGTCGAACCTGTTAAACTTATAATAGATACCTTTGGATTTGATGTAAGAGCCGTTCCAACTACCGATCCACTTCCATGAACTACCGAAATAACTCCTTTAGGAACTCCCGCTTCAACTAAAAGCTCCACGTACATAGTAAGTGTTAGCGGATTTACGCTAGCGGGCTTAAGTATTGCAGCATTTCCCATTAAAAGTGCAGGTGGTATTTTATTTATAAAAATATCACTAGGGAAATTAAATGGTATAATAGCCACCATTACTCCAAGAGGCTGTTGAACCGTATATTGTAGAGTCTTTTCCTGTCCTTTTTCCGTTCCGCGAGGAATCATATTACCATATTCATGCTTTACTTTTTCAACATAGGCAGGAACGCCAATAAATATATTATCAATTTCATTGTAAGCTTCCCTAATAGGCTTACCAGTTTCCAAACACAAAGTCTTAGCAAGCTTGTCCCTGTCTCTTCTGACAAGTTCTACAAATTTTGTTAAAATCTCACATCTTTCGACGACACTTCTCTTTTCCCATTCTTTTTGCATATCGTAAGCATAATCGACACATTCATCTACTTCTTCTTTAGATAAACTAGGAACCGTATCGACAAGTTTTCCATTAGCGGGATTAATAACTTCGATTACTTTCCCACTTTTCGCATTAACCCAATTATTTCCAATTAAACTTTTCAATCTTTAAACCTCCCAATTACTTTCCAAATCCAGTATAAGATAGTGATAAACCACCGACAGTATTAGCACTATTATCACTGCTTCCATACTCACCAAAAGTAAATACCATTAAGAAAGGTTTATCTTTTGTATACTTCTTAACAGCAGGATAAAGCTTTTCCTCTGCTCCTTCAAGTTGTAGTCCAAGTCTTCTTCCACCGCAGTGAACTAAGAAATAACTCTGAGCTTCCTCTTCCATTAAACTATCAAGTTTCTTAATAGCATTTGGATTAGCTTCGATAAGTGAATCAGCACTACCCTCCATCAATACAACAGCAGTATTAACCGCAAGATTAGCTCCAATATTCATTGATAAATCATCATTAGCGGCCATTGGATGACGGATTGCCGTAACACTACCAATTGGATCTTTAACACCGAGAGGATTAAATATTGTTGCCGTAAGTAAGTTACCACCCATAACATCCTTTTCTTTCTTACCAGTCCATTCACAGTACTTTTTAACTGCGGGAACACCATCGATTGATACTAACGTTCTGTTATCTCTAACTTCCGTAATAACACCGCTCTTGTTAGTTTCCTTATACTCTCCCGTATATAAATTCTTCATATAACTATCTGTATAGAAGAAAGCAACTGCACATCCATCAGAGAATACTTCGTCATTACAAATGATACTCCATTTACCTTCGACTGTGTTATCAGCGGCACTTCCTCCAAACATAGGTACTCTTCCAATTACATCTTCGATACCCTTCAAGTAAGCTTCTTCTTCTTTAGGACTAGCGGTCATAAAGAAATAACTAGGAGCACATGTTTTACCAGCTTTTTTCATAGCCTCTTTGGCAAGTTCTCTACCCATTTCTCTAGCATCTTTATCTTTAGCATGACCGGCAACTCCTACAGTTAAATCGCCTCCAAAAGACATAATACCAGTGTAGCCATCTTCTGAATTAAAATAGCCATCATTAGTACATATTGCTGCACTACTAGTACATCCTACTACTGGAGTATCTCCAATACTTCTAACTCCTCTGAGCACCTCCTTTTGATCTAGAACAACTGAAGTAAAAATAAGGCCTACCGACGCACAGCATAAATCTGCCATCCCAGCAGCTTCACTACCAGACGTATAAGAGTCCTTATTTTCACTATGTCCTACTTTTGTAACAAGTCCTTTTTTGACACATTCTGTTTTTTCTTTCTTAAAAAACATTTCCATACCACCTTTCTAGAATAAACAGGAATTCATTACCTATCTTCTAACTAAATTATAGTATCTTTTTTCATCAATGTCAATTTTCTATTGCATCAAAATATTAACTTTACACTTTACATTACCAATTCATTATATTTCTTTAACTATTAAAATTTTTTATTAAAAAGTTATAAATTGTACTTTACGAGATTATACTTAAAATGATATAATTAACTTAAGAAAAATATCTATTACGTTAAAAGGGAGGTTATATATGTGATAAAAAAAAATAAAAGTAGCATTATAATATTAATTACAGGATTTTTATCAACCTTTTTAATTATTTTTTGTGCCGTAAAAAAAGACGATATCATTCACAAGTATTATGAATATACTATCGATAAAAAATATTCCAAAGCTGAAGTAAATGAATATTATCTAGATTATAAATTCGATTACGTAAGTAATTATACTGACACCACTATTAAAAACTATGATGATCTCATAAACTTTATCTATTTCGCCCTAAATAGCGGTACCACTACTACTGAAAGATATATCGACAGTTCATATACATCTTATTTGAACGATTTAAAATTACTAACTTCTTCAGAAGGTAAAAAACTTCGAGAAATAATATCTAATCTCAATAATTTCGTTCATCCATATAATAGTTCCAATAATATAAAATTAAATTACGGTAGTGAATATAAAATTGGAATCACAATAAATAAAGCCTACGAAGAAGAAGAAATCAAAGAAATCAACAATATTGTCGACAAAGTAATCAAAGAAAAAATTACCAATAGCATGCCAACTAAAGAAAAAATAAAAGTAATTCACGATTATATTATCGATAACACCGAGTATGATAAACTAAAATATATAAACAAAAATGATACAACTTACAAATCGAACACAGCCTATGGTGTCCTAGTCCAAGGCTATGGTACTTGTAATGGTTATGCTGATGCCATGGCTATCTTCCTAAACAAAATGAATATTATTAATCATAAAATAAGTAATGACGAACACATATGGAATCTCGTTTATCTAGATGGTAATTGGTACCACTTAGACCTAACCTGGGACGATCCAATAAGTGACATCAATGTCGGTAGAGACACATATTTCCTAATAACTAATGCAACCCTAAAAAAAATAAATGATGGTACTCATAACTTTGATACAAATGTTTATAGTGATGCTCTTAAATAGCACCACTTTTTTTATATATCAAAATATAAATAATCGTTCCCGCTAGAGCCGCAAACATATCTTCCATTGTATCGTATAGACCAATATCGATATAACCACCATAACTTTTTACCAAGTCAATATCATTTAGTATCGCTTTGTCTACCTTTTCTGTCAAAGGCTTTTTATCATCAAAAGAAAACTTATAAGAAGTAATCTCTTTTATGACAGTATCTTTTTGCATATCTTCCTTTAAAATCCTATCGATTGAAAATTCCGTAAGCTCCCAAATAGCACTTGTTCCCATCGAAAAAAAGAAGACAAAAATAATAATCAAAATATCATTTTTATTAGAGAATTTATTAAAAATATAATACCCCAAAGCAGATATTATAATTCCACTAAAAACATGAATAATAATGTCAAAACAAGGTACACTAACATAAAAACGTAAAATTTCTCCCAGTATTTCTGTACTCAAAATAAAAATAAATATAAGTAGTTCTACCTTACTTGAATACCCTATCTTTCTTCTTACTATTTTCTCTAAAAACAAAAATACAAGTATCATCCCCAAATTAAAAGTAATAGAAGTTTTTCCAAATATCAAAGATATTATCAAGGAAATAACCACTATTACTTTTATTAATTTCATTATTTTATTTATCATATATACTCACCTAAGTAAGTATATTCATTGCTATTCATCTTTATCAGTAATTTTCTTCAAAACACTAAAATCTGTCGTAAGAAGAGTAAAATCTTTTTCATAGATAACCTTATCAGTAGTAACATCAACTTTCATGTAATCATTTTGAATAATTACACTATCGATAGAAGTAATATCAATTTGATTATAAGTATCTGACTCTTTATCGTAATATTCCAAAAAGTTAAGATACGAACAATTAACGTAAGACATTGGACTCAAATGAATAATATTATCAGGAAGTACTATATCGACCTCGTCGATAAAAAAGTATGTATTTTTACCATCATAGAGGAAAGCATGATCGCAAGTCTTATCAAAATTCCTTATATTAAGATAATATAAATCATTCTTCAAATATATTTCCGATAGAACATTAACCCTATACTGCTTATCATCTAGAGGAAACACCATATTCATCTCTTTCGGAAAGATTACCGAAGGACTATCACTCAAATATATTGGTGTACTATCTAAATTAACATCAAAATTTTTATTCTTATAGCTCAAAATAACATTACTCTTATTTCTTCCTATAACAGCAGTATATTCCATCTTATTTCCACCAAAATACTGATAGACATTAACATCTTTTTCCTCGGCATAACGATTATCTCGATATTCTTTAGCATATAGAATAACCGCAATTAAAATAACAATAAGTAAAAATACCGGAATCAATATATTATATCTTTTCTTCAAAAAATCTTTCATTCCCCTTCTCCTTAATAACTAAATTTATTACTTGCGGTCACTCCGCTTATTACACTACCATTAGAGCGGATGTTGACAAGTCTAAGCTCGACAATATCACCTTCTCTTATATAAGGTAAAATCAAACTACCACTTTTATTTCCTCCAAGAGCAATATCTTCTCGCGAAACTTCTTCTCTATTAACATAGGTAATCAAAGTTCCTGATGTAAGATTACAACTATTATCGTCGCTGACCGAATAGCTAACCTCACCTCTTTTTACTCTCGTAACTTTAAGAGATACCACTGGTTTCTTCGTAGTGACATTAACATTATCAAACTCTTCGACAACCAAATTATTATTTTCATCTAAATATGAATATTTAAAAGAAATATTATAAGTTGTATTAGGAAAAATATTTTGTGTTAATTCATAAGATGTCGTTCCCTTATTTAAATAATAAGTATTAGTAATATTTGAAGAACTATTTTTAACTTCCATATACACCTGTGAATACTCATTATATGGATCATATATAACATAGTCCGCTACTATTTTATTAGAAGTACTAGTTACCGCTATGACAGAAGTTCTCTTTGCTTCTTTTTTAGCTTCCTCGATAACTAAATTATTTCTATCATTACCACCAGTAGCATTATTATCTTCACCATTTCCCTCTTGATTATCAGTATCGACAGTAATACCATTATTACCATCATCTATTTCATTACCACTACCACTATTTTCCTCAGGAATTAAATCTTCTTTCGTAAAAGTATTCGAAGAACCAATTATTTTCTTCAAATCAATTTTATCACTACCGTAAGTCAGTATCTCGTTAGCAATATCGAAAGAATAATTAGAAGTGACGATAGTTGAAGGCGTAAACACTTTTAAACTAACTTTATGATTAGTAAAAGTAGCATTTCCGACCTTATCTAAATCAATAAGTAAAAAATCACTCGTCGAAAGAAGTCCATCTTCTGTCTTAATATCTTTATCAATTACCAAATATTTTCTATCTGCCAATTTATAAAATTTTGTAAGAGCCGAACTTTTTATCAAAGTTTCATCTTCCGTTACCGTTATTTCATCTCCACTTCCTATTTCGTAATATCTTCCATAGAGACGTATTTCCCCAGTACTTTCATTGTAAGAAAGCGCCGTATTTCCCAGTTCACTTTGATAATCATCATAAATTAAATAATATTCATTATTCCATTTCGTTTTAATAATTCCACTGTTACTTAATTTAATTATATTCTTATCTTTATCGAAGACAAGTGCTCCCGAATCGACAGTAAATTCATTTTTTTCTCTCGATACAATATATCTGATACAAAGAGAAAACATGATGACAATAAATATCGAAATACCTATTATTATTCCTATGTTTCTCTTATTTCTTCCATCATATTTTCTCATATATCTCTACAACCTTTCCCATTAATTCTCATTTTTAACTGAGTATTGCATCATTGTATTATCACCAAATTTTAATACTTCTAAAGTACCATCACCACGGTCATAATAGTAAGTAAGTAAAATATAGTTATTAAGTCCTAACTCTTTATCGGAAGGAATTATTATATCTAGAGTTGGATAACCATCCTTATCACTTCCAAATGTAGCATTATCTCCAATTAACAAAGTACCTTTTGCTACATTTTCTCCACCGATAACATTGACACTATATTCAATTTTCTTAAGCTTTTGACTTAAGTTATTAGTAGCACCCGCAAAAGTAATCGTAAGCTTATTCTTCGAAACAGCCGTCGGTGTTACCGAACCTAGTGAAAATCCAAGTTCACTTTTCGTATACTGACTGACTCTGACATAGACAAGTCCTTCTTTTTCTTCTAAGTTAACATTATTTCGATAAGTATCACCATAGACATATAAAATATAATTCGTATCAGGTTTCAAACTATCAAATGTAACTTTTAAACTTTGAATATTACCACTATTTCCAGTAATCGTACAATTCTTATTACCACCGCTACCAAAAGTACAAGTATTATTCTTAATATCGACTGTAATTTGACAATCACCATTGTTCTCACAAGCATTTCTATAATCAGCCGTCTGTAATTCTATATGATAGATACCATCATTGATAACCTTATCTGGATCTTTAACAGTAATCTCATAAGATAAAGAATAATTGCCATCATTAATTTCCGCTTCATGTTTAGGAACACTAAATACCGGATTTTCTAGTACATCAATATCTTTTTTTCTAATAAAATCATTATTTAGTACATCATTAAATATTTCCAATTCTTTACCCAAATCTGTTGTTACTGCATAAATCTTAAGTGTATAATAACCAGCACCAAATACAAAGTCTCTTCCCGTTATATTTTCATTATATTTAGCAGTAAATAAATTACTTGAAGTTTCAATTTCGTTATTTTTAACAGTATGTTGATATTTCAAATCATCTCCAGCACCATATAATTCATAACGAAGATCAAAATTAACATTATTCTTTAAGAATGCTGTAAAATTAATCGTACGATAAGAATATTCATCATCTTTTATTTCCGAAGTATAGTCATATTCAACCCTATCAAATAACTCATCTTTATTTAAAGTTCTAAAACTCTTTAAAAATTCTACATAACCACTTCTGCCATTATCAAATAGAGGTGTTGGCTCATCATTATTTCTATTCATATCTGCTAGTATTTTAAAGTAATATTCACTATCAGGATCTAATCCATCAAAAGTAACATTTTTCAAATTTTCGTAATCAGTTTCAACTCTCTTGACAAATGATAAACTTTCACAGTCATCTTCTTCAGGACCACATTCATTCTTTGTATATATATCGATATAAAATTTATATTTACCATCTTTTTCCACAAAATCAGTCTTCAAAGTATCTGGATCTATCGATAAATTAATATCAATCGAAGCCCCATTAATATACCTTCTAATATCTGTTCTTTCATTATAACTAATCTTAGGAATAATACTATTAAATCTAAAATTATTGTTGTCAGTTTGAATATCTACGACATCTAAAACCTTAGGATTAAAAGTATGACGAACAGAACTAGCCGTTTGGTCAAATATACCATTAGCGGTAGGAGAAACAGCTAAACTATTTTGTATCTTTCCAAATTCCGTAAATTTATTTTCTCTCATATCGAGCAAATTAACCGTTGTAAGAGTCCAATTATCTCTTTCTGTTCTACCCTTAGTCAAAGTATAACCAAGTATTCCCTGTGGAACTGAACTACCTGCCGAAACAATTGCCCCATTATTATTTATATATACATATTTACCGGCAGTTTCAGTATTAGTATTTTGATATACGTAACCGACCTTAGGAGCATCTTCTAAAGTTACATAGCCTAAATTTTTAAAATAATCTCCTAGTCGTGAAGGCTGACTAAAACCAATATAACCAGTATCGTAGAAAGCTTCCAACTTAACTTTAACATCTTTTCCCTTAAATTTACTTATTGTACTGTAATCGACAATTACACATCTCTTATCATCACAATCGGACGATTCATCGATGGAAGATAAAACAGTCTCGTAAGTATCTTCACCAGCAGTAAGAGTAAGACGATATGCCGAAACACGATTTAAGAAGTCATTATCATCCAAAATAATCTTAAGTCGATTATCAAAATTACCATACTCTAATTTGTAACCCAAATTATAATCAGAAGCATCATAACTACCATCAAAAAGATATTTACCCATATTAATCTTGTTAATATCTTCTTCCTTCTTAACATTAGCGCGATAATAGTCAATATTATATACTGAAGCCTTTATTAAATTCGATATCGTTACATCAGTATAATCACTTTCCTTCGTAATAGGAACCTTGTACTCATCTTCTCCAACTGTATAATAAAGGTAGTAACTATCATCATTTCTCTCTTTATATAGAGCATTATCATAGTCAGTAATCTTATATTTATAAGTTATCGAATTATCTGTACTATTATCTATATACATTCTAAATACCGGATCCTGCTTTTTCGATACCATCTCTTCACTAGTTGGTCTATTAGAAGGAAATTCCGTATCAGCTAAACCATCATTATTAGTATCAATACTAATATCATAATCAAAAGTATAACCATTACCTCTTCTCAAATTATTATCATCAGTATAATAATCAGTACCATAATCCAAGAAGAAATACTTTGTCTTAGAATCCTCATTAGTCAAATCAATTGTTCTATCTTCAGGAGCAATATTAACTTCCTTACCATTTTTATATATATGAAAATTAATTGACATGACAGGAGTATTACCTTGAAAATAAGATTCAATTTTCTCTTTATTAAAGTTAGCAATTACTCTATAACCTACTACAATATTATTTCCCAAATTAGAATCATACTTTTTAGTAAAAGTATTCGAACGCATTTGATTATTTGTAAGCTCTTCCACTATAATAGTCGGAGCTTCTACTTCATCCTCGAGAAGTAATATCGAAGGTGTTTCAAATACAAATATATTATCTAAAATCTCAAATCTATTAGCTCTATCAGCATCATAAGCATCAGTTACTTCGATAGTATAATATCTGCTGAGCTTACCACCTGATAACTCTCTAAGCTCATCTAAATTAGTAATTCCAAACATATTTGAAGTAATAGAAAATTCTTTATTATAATATTTCTCCGCTACACTTTCCGTATCTGTAAAAGATTTAAGTGAATCGACCGAAACACCTTCTTTAAGATTTTTAGAAACATCACCCTGATATAGCTTAAATGTCAAACTAGCTAACTTATCAGAATAATCACTTTCCGCTACTGTCGATACCATCTCGCCACTTACAGAAATAGGAGTTTCATAGACCGAAGAATTTTGCTTCCAATTTTGCATTTTAAGAGCATCGATACCCTTAGTAGTTACCGTAAATCCTCCTATATATTGTCCTACTTGTAATCCTGCTCCATTTTTCAAATCAATATCAGCATAAACTTCAAAAATATATGTTGTATTTTCTGTAAGTCCAGTGAGATGAAGTTTCATATTATAAACATTCTCTTCCGTTTCATCTGGTACAAAGACACTATCTTTAATTGTCGTCGAACTGCTAGATAGAGCACTTCTGTAGCGGACGATAATATTACTTGTCTCATTGTAAGTATCAGTACCACATACTCTTCCCTCGAAAGGAATAGTACATCCATCATCTTCCATCTTAATTGTACCAATAATCTGATTAAAATCGACATTTTCAGGAATAAACTCAATTTTTGGTCTACCCAAAACCATAAAATATTCACTATTCGCGGTTTCTATTTCATTATATTTATAATTATCATAATATTCAACTACCACTCTAAAAAGATAATTTTTCTTCTCTTCCAATTTACTTTGTGCGTAAGTTAAAGTCAAATCTTTAAGCTCTTCTTGATGATAAACATATACAGGTGAAGGAATCATATCTTTCTTTAAATCATCTTCACTATATATTTCATAAGTATATCTAACTATGCTATCGTCGGTATCTATTGGTTCTTCCATCTTAAGAGTAAACTTTCCATTATCAATATCAGTAGAAACTGAAATATTTCCAAGAACTGGTTTCTCTTTCAAAGTCATATCACTCGTCTCTATTTTGTAGACTTGTGCATAATTAGTATTATCAAATATTACCGAATCGACGACAATATGATAAGTAGAATTCTTTTCTAATCCTTCGAAAGTAACACCATCAGTATCACCATTCACTATCGTATGTGTAATTCCAACCTGATGATTGTCTTTATCAAAAGCAGATACATTCGCAGACTTAACCCCGCTACTAATTCCAAAATCTAAAACATAAGATAAAGAGTCAGTTGTAACTAAATCTCTAATAAGTCGAAGGTCGAGTGTCTCAGTATTAAAAACTCTTCTAAAATATTCAATACCAGAAGTATTATTTTCTTCGATAACAGTCATCGAATACGTACAATCAGGAGATAACGAACTAGTATTAAAGTTTTGTATATCGCTGACGTTTTCTAATATTTTTCGGTTGACAATATCTCCAGTTGTCATATTAGTCAAAGTTGCAACCAAATTACCTTTAATAATATTTGCTGTATCGATAACTTGAAAACTAGCATTAATATAATTTATACCAACTTCAGCCGTTAGTAAGTCGACAGACACTTCTTTCTTAAGAACAGAACCATTACCTTCAGTTCCTTCGATATTCTCATTGTCCTGTTCTCCATTGTCAGAATTATTTTCAATATTATTTTCACTATCATTATTACCATTGTCAGTATTATCTTCATCTTGAGGATTGTCGACTAATCCATCTTGAGGGACAATATCGATATTTTCATTACCATCAATTGTCATTTCCGATAGTGTTAATTTCTTTTCATCACCTTTAGACAATTCTCCCGTACCAAGATTTATTTTAATATCATCTCCAACATAGATAATTGTACCATCCGCTACTGTCTGATAACTACCCTCTTCATTTTCTATTTTTACAATACCATCTTCGACAAATAAAATTTCAAAATATTCCCCATTTACTTCTTCATCGTTTCCAGCAAGCTTAACCCTAACTTTAGAGCCAGCAACTATATATTTATCATCATTTATCTTTCCTAAAAAGTTACTAAATACTAACGTCTTATCATTTGTCTCGACATAATAGCCACCATTGTTATACTTAATAACAGACTTATTAGTAATATTATAATAAGGAACTAAAGATGTATCTAAACCGCCCAAGTCTAAAATAACACCATTTTTCATAAATGAAATAGAATTATCTAAGTAATGAATAAAATTATCTTTACTAGTAGTTACTTCTTTATTGTTAGAATCAGTAAAAACATATTCATCAAATATATTTTCTTTATAAACAGTATCATCATCAAAAAAATAACGATTAGTTTTTGTAGCATTACTACTTATAATATACCCAGCTTGTAAAAACTTTTCTTCTGATTCTCTAGTTAAAAAGATTACCCCGACAGTTAAAACTATCAATGATAACATACTAATTCCTAAAATTATCCAAAAACTTTTTCCACCTAATTTTCTCATTTCATCACGCTACCTTATCATAATAAATTATAACAAATCCCTATATAAAAGTCAATTACTTCAGACACTAAAAAAGAGAACTTATATTCTCTAGTTTAATTAATTAAAAAGCATATTCTGAAAGAAGAAACACCAGCATAACTATTACTACTAATAAAAGTACAAAAAATATACATATTAAAGGAGTATTAGCTTTATTTCCATTCTTTTCTTTCTTTTTAACTTCTTTTCCCATCATATCATCCTCTCTTTATTCATTAAACTAAATATATCATATTTTAACTTTTTTTTCAATATTTTTATTTTAGGGGTTCACAAATAAGAAAAATATGATATAATATTAACTGTATTTACTGATGTCTCCTTAGCTCAGTTGGTAGAGCAACTGACTCTTAATCAGTGGGTCTAGGGTTCGAATCCCTAAGGGGACACCATTTTTATGTTTTTTGCAAAAATACTTGTCAATTAGTTTCTTCTATGATATAATGTAAAAGCAATGCAAAAATGGGCTTGTAGCTCAGGTGGTTAGAGCGCACGCCTGATAAGCGTGAGGTCGATGGTTCAAGTCCATTCAGGCCCACCATTTTTTGGCCAGTTGGTGAAGTGGCTTAACACACTGCCCTTTCACGGCAGCATTCATGGATTCGAATTCCATACTGGTCACCACTTTGAATTAAAACATTGAAAAATGTTTTAAGATAGATATTTTTCTTTTTAAAAAAAGTAATATTTTACAATTAAAATCGCGAGTAATATTTCCAAAAGAAAATATCGGCGAATTAAGAGTATTTAATACTCTTTTTTCTTGGCTCAAATCTTGATGTACGTAAATTCTAGCAGTAGTATCAACACTACTATGTCCTAGCAATCTAGAAACAGTATTAATAGGAATACCATTACTAATTAAATAAGTAGCATAACTATGTCTAAATTGATGTTGAGTTATACACCTAATTTTAGCCCTCTCACAAGCCTTTTTTTTATATCTATCAATAGAAGTACCACTTAATGGCTTAATGCCTCCAAAGATAAAATAATCTTCGAAAAATTGCCCGTATTTAATTATATAATATTTTTTCAAATCAGAAATACAGGAAAGAACTCTATTACAAAGAATAACATCTCTAACAGAATAAACATTTTTTGTAGTACAAATATTTCTTTCCCCTCTTCTCTCTATTGACTTATTAATAGAAAGATACTTGCCTCTTACATCACTAAACTTCAAAGCCATAGCCTCACTAGGACGACAACCAGTATAAAACATAAGTATAAAAAATGACTTATAAACTATATTATCAAAGCCAGTAATAAAACGTTCAAACTCTTGTCTAGTATAAAAATCACTTTTTACCTTTTTAGGCTGAATTTTAAAATTACCAACATCTCTAACAATATTATCTTCTATATCATAATAAAGGCAACAATAATCAAAGAAAATACAAAAAACATAATATAATTTTGAAAGATATTTTTTACTATAATCAAAAGATAATAAATCATCTTTCCACCTAAGAATATCATTCTTAGTTAATGACTCTATCTTTCTCCCCTCAAAATAAGGTAATATCTTACAATTAAAATCGCGAGTAATATTTCCAAAACTTTCTTTTTTATGCCGTTTTGAAGCATAGATTTTAAATTCCTCATAAGCATCTTCAAAGCTCATTTTCCTCACCTCAGGCGAGTATTATAATTATTTCATCTATTTTTGTCAAATCACCTCTCTTAAATTAAGTATATCACAAAAACATAAAATTAAATAAAAAAAAAATACGACCCAATAAATCGTATCTAAAGTAAGGAGGGAATAAAAATAAATGAAATTAGATAAAGTGAGGAAAATTAATCAAAAAAAAGAAAAAATTTAGAACATTCTTTTTACAAAAGTTACAACGGCAAATGCAATAGGAATACAAAAACCAATTAATAAAAGTGGATTTTTAGAAATAGTATTACATATGCTTCCAACATAACCTATCATTGAATTAAATACACTACCTACATTCTCTAAAACACTTGATAAACTTGTCTCCATGTCATTAGCCAACCCCCTTCAAAAAGTTCAATGCACAATGCACTCCATAGGAGGTGTCGTAGTACTCCTATGGGAGATTGCTCCCATTTTTTAAAATTTTTTTAATTAGTACCAAACGAAAAGCACCATAACGGACTTTTCGTTCCGAATAACAATTATCTTTCCGCTATGTCTATCAATGTCTTTCGCGGCATAAATGCAGTAGCTTTATTCCACGGAACATTGACAGACAGGAAATCTATATTTTAAAGATAATAACGCACATTGCTACGCCGTAGCAACATGTGCTTACCTTAATTTCAAATAATGATAAAAATAAGTATTAAAAACTAATTTTTATCAAATTATTAAGACAATTAAATAATTATAATGTCTTTTGCTGTATCATCTTTCTTTTTTTTATTTAGTTATAAAGTTAGAAGATAGTATCCCAATGAATTTAATAAATGATAATTCCAATAAAAGTATAACATAAAAAAAGTGCCAATTGAACGAAAACGAAAAAAATTAACCTTTTTACGGCTAATTTTTATTAATTTTGTTATTCCCTAAAAAATTCAAATGTATCATATAATTCAACATAATTAGTAGGACTAAAAATAAATTTTGTTCTAGTTTTTAAAACAGATATTTTATGTTTATATAAAAAATCACATTCTTCTAATGTAGGGTTAATTATTGTAGAAACTAATTTCTTATTTTTTGACTCTTTAATAATATAATCTAATAATTTCATTCTCATTTTACTAATTCTCCTAATCTAAAAATTTATAAATTCTTCTAATAGTATTTTCATAAAAATAATAAACAACGTCTCTATTTTTAAATTCATACTTAAGATGCTTTTTTAGTCGATTAGTAAATTTACTTAATTCATCTAAATTATCACAATATGCTATTATATTATCATGGAAATCATAAATTACATAATAATCCAAATCTTCCTTTCCGATTACATCAATGAAAACCAATTCCATACTGGTCACCACTTTAAAATGTAAAAAGTAAAATGAAAATATCATTTTACTTTTTTTATTAATCTATTTTAAGATTTATCTTCTACTTTAAAATCAATTTTACATCTAATAAGCTTATTATATCTTTCTGTTTTAATCTTATCTCTAACACCATCAAAAAGTATTCTATCGACAACTTCCCATATTGCAAACCAACCCACTATCAAAAAAAGCTCCGATAACACGAACTGTTTTTCAAATATGTTAGAGACCATTACAAATATAACGCCCAGTAAAATTAATATTAAATTCCTCTTTATTTGATATTCCTTAACTATCGATTGTTCTTTCTTCAAACTTTGATAATTATTTTTAATTAACTCCTCAATATCATTTTTTTCCTTATCAGTAAGCTCTTTAGGAGTCACTATACTAATTGTAACTTTATCTTTTTTCTTCACTGCTCTACATTCTTTTTCAATATAATTTCCAATATCACTAGATAGTACCTTGTCGTTAAATTTTTCACAAAGATCACCATTTTTCTCAATAAAAAGTTTAATTTGCTTCATTTTTCCTCCATTGAATAACCAATAAATATTCCCAAAAATAGTAGTATAATTCCATATATAAATTCCATAGTTGTAAATTCTTTTTGAAAAGCTTGTATAATGAGAAGTAATACACTTGAAAGAAGTACTCCCAAAATAAAACTATACATTTTCTTTTCATATTTTTGAAAGAGAATATTTACTATTTTGACTATTTCAATTATACCAATAATTATTCCAAATGTAAATGGTATTAATATTTTCAAATTTATAATAATATTTGAAAAATTAGTAATATTACCGAGTGAAGATATAACTGTATTATAAGTTCCCATAATCATTAGAAGAGCTGTACTACTAATTCCCGGAACAACCGTACCAATAGCCTCCACTAATCCCGACAAACCAAAAACGACCATGTCAAATAAATTATTTTTCCAAACATAAGTATTACTAATGTTAGTTATCGAAATCCCCAAAAAAATTATTAATACAATTATAGTTATATAATAATCTTTTCTCTTAACTTTCCTAGCTATAAAAGGAATACCCCCAATTATTAAACCAATAAAGAAAAGCATCGTCATCAAATAAAATTTATTTAATGCATAATTAATTATCTTACTAAAAACTATAATTGCTATCATTATTCCCATTACAATAGGAAATAAATATTTTATACTTTCCTTCTTATTTTCTCTAAAATTACTTAAATAATATAATGATTTATCGTATATTCCCATTATAATAGCCAGCACTGCTCCCGAAACACCGGGAATTATTTTTCCAATTCCAATAACAAATCCCTTAAAAAAGTTCTTCATTAATGTAGTTCTTTACATACTCCTTCTTCAGGCTCATAAAAACAATGATTCTTATATTTACCCGCTAAAGGCTGATCCCACCACCTCGAGCTACATGAAATACCTTCCTTTGGAGCATAAAACCATAGCGCATTTGTTGCCGGATAGTAATATTCTCCTCTTATTACTCTCTCTGCCAATGACTTTTCAAGTTCCGTCGGATTACCATAAAAAAGAGAACTTTTTGTTCCAGAAAAACCTCCAGGATTTTGAAATATCATTTCTGATATCGACCTTATGTCTTTAAAAGTAAGACAGTCAGCTAAAACCCTATTAACTCCAACATTACCAACCATAAGCATTCCAAGATCCCCTTCGCCAACTGCCTCCGCTCGCATAAGTCTAGCCAATAATTCTTTTTCCTTTTCTGTATATTTAATAATCATCTCCATCACCAATATATTATATAAAAAAATAGCATTTAATATGCTATTCACTTACTAAATTTAATGCTTCTTGTAATTGATTATCTGTATCATATGATGGATTTTCATAATAAGATTCATTTAATTCAATCTCGTTAGTAGGTTCCACTCCAACCTCATTTATAAAGTTTCCATTTGGTGTAAGCCACTTCTGAGTAGTATATTTAATCATACTTCCATCGAGTAATTTTTTAGTTTGCTGGACTGTTCCCTTACCATAGCTTTTAGTTCCTACTACTAATCCACCATAGCTTTCCTTAATAGCGGAAGCTAAAATCTCTGAAGCCGAAGCTGAACCTCCATTAATTAAAACCGCTATCTTATAAGTTCTTTTTTCTTTCGTCGTATCTTTTTTATCTTGTGTTCCCGAATCATCTTCGAGCTTATATATTATTTTATTCTTCTCTAAAAACAAATTACAAATATCAGTTACCGAAGATAAATAACCACCATTATTTCCTCTGACGTCGATAACTAAACTATCAATTTTTTCTTTCTCTAATTTATTAAGTTCATTTTTAAATTGCTTATATGAAGTTCCCGAAAAGAGAGTAATATCTAAATAGCCAATCTTTTTACCATTCTTCTCAAAAATCTCTCCACTTACATATGGTATTTCGACCTTACTCAAATTAACAGTAATATCTAAATTTTCTTCATCACGTAAAATATTTAAAACGACCTTTTCTTTACCACTATTTTTAATATAATTAGAAACTTCAGCTCCCGTCTTTCCAGTATAGTCCTTTCCATCTACTCCCACTACTATATCGCCAACTTTTAATCCAGCTTTACTAGCAGGACTACCTTCAAATATTTCAGAGACAACTATCTTTCCATCAGAATAAGTAACGACACTGCATCCTATTCCTTCGTAGCTTCCCCCAATCGTCTCATCAAATGAACTAGTATCATCGGTACTTGAATAACTAGTATAAGAATCACCTACCGAATTAATCATTCCTTCGACAGCACCATCTATTAGAGCACTTTTATCTAAATCACCATAATAATTATCGACAATAGCATAATAAGTATCGACAACTTTATCTAAATCTTTTAATACAGCTATATAATTATTGCCAGTAAGCAAACTAACTGAACCAAAACACATTAAAAAACCAATTCCCAAAGAAAATAACATTACGATAACAACTTCTTTAGTAGTAAACATATCATGTTTATTATTTTTAAACATCTTTATATTTTTTAATTTATCTTTAATTTTCTCTTTTCCTTTTTTAGTTTTTTTTACTTTAACACCCTTCTTAAACACAAGATCATCTCCATAAATAATTCTACCACAAAACCCAAAAAAAATATATAATTAAATACTAATTATACATTTTTTTATTTAAGGTAATAATTTAACTTGATAAGGATCTCCACTTGTTCCAGTACCAGAAATAAATCTTATATTTTTATTAAGATATACTGAAGGTCTCACAAAATATCTAGTAACAGTATCATCACCATTACTATTAGTAGCAAGTAACCTACCATATGAAGCCCTAACATTAGAAGGCTGTCCGTCCTTCTTTAGAACAAATGCATTCGAAGTACCAGAAGCATCGATGAGCCATATACCATTTTCTGTACCTAAAGCACTCAAATAACTATTATCTTTACAGTTAGCGGTAGCATATCTACTTACCGAACGTAAGCAAACACTAAGATCAGTTGCATAACCATAGTCAGAAACCGAAAGAAGACCAACTCTTCCCTCCCAAGTATTTGCCGCTACATTTTCAATATATATAGCACCAGCATACTGATTAATATTGCTAGGTTTATAAGTAAACCATCTTGCAGTAGCTATCATATCGCGCGTTTCATCATTTTTTATTCCATTATTAGTAAAATCACACCAATCAGCTTCGACACCTTTAGTTGCATCAGGATTTTTAGCGGCATCCTGATAATTAATATATTCATTCGAAGCCCCTATATAACAATTTCCTTTATCAGAATTCCAATATAAACTATTATTGACAGTTATATTACTACCATTCGCATCCAAATCTTTATTCTCATTATAGTTAGGATTTAATAGTTTCATCAAGTCAGCTTCCGACCATTCACTGACACCATAACCAGTATTGACATCTGCTGAAGAAGTGTCCCACGCATAAGCACCAATCGAAGATGCCCTGACAAGTTTCAAACTTCCATCAAAAACTCCCACTATTCTCCAAACTTCACACGAATCAGCTCCCTGATTATCGTAATCAGAGCAATTAAAATATATATAATTATCAGGATCACTACCATAATATCTTATATTACCACCATCATAACCATTTATCGAAGCACCAAACCTATCGTTCATAAGTCCAATACTTTTCGCATAATTATATTTAACCCCATTACTGTTAATTAATGTTTTTTCGGCATTCAAATATAAATTAGTAATATAATCAGCCGCTGTTGCACTATAATTACTCTTCGTATAAATAGCCTGTCCATCAGTTACTATTTCCGAATTAAATTTCTTTCCAATTTGCGAATTAGGAGTATCGATACTAAGCCAAACTCTTATTTTAATATCGATACTTTTTTGAGCCTCCAAAACAACATCTTCATCAATTACACCACCAGGTAGAGAAGATAATGTCGTAACATCTCCATCATTAATTTGAAGTTTAATATATTGTGGCAAGATTGTCTCTTCCTGAGAAGAAGTAGATAATAATTTAATATCAAATTGATAATCTAAATTACCTACATTACTAATTGTAAATATATAAGGCTCATTTTTTAAACCCTCTTCATCAGTCTGTGGAAGTGGTGAAGATAATGATATAACTTCCGATTTAGAATTAGCTACGATCGAAAGAAGCCCCGTTTTATAATTACTAGGATTTGCCGCTGTCGATTCACTAAAAAATATTGCGTAAGTAGCGGTCGATAGAGCAACGATAACAAGTACTATCGATAGTACTATTACAGCTATTTTTAATGCTGATTTATTCTTCATCATATCACCTTCTTACTTCGCTATTTTAATTGTATCACAACTTCCTAAAAAAGTCTAACTTAAAGATTCGACATAAACTTTAACCGTTCCAATAAAGGCCGAATTCATATAATCGTTAGTTATCGTTTCATAATCAATCCACATTCCTAACTTCAAAGATACTTGTTCCCTTTCTTCCAATCGTCCTTCATATAGCATATATACATTATTTTTACTATCTATACCCGATAATTTATTAGTCCCTTTTAAGTTGTGACTATCATCGAGAATATTATTATTAATCGTACTATTATTTACAAACACATTAAAATGAATAAACTGGTTAGCAAGTCTCCTATTGACATTATGTTTCGCATAATCATCTGTTTCCTCTAGAACTACTAAATAATTGACTGGCGTATCATTTTCATTACTTAAATTTATGTCTTTAATATCTATGACATCTTTCAAATCAAAATTATCATTATCTTTCTTATTATCGACAATTTCTAAAATATTATCATCATAGACAATATGTTCCGATTTTTCGACCATTATACTAAGTTCATCTTTTATAACTTCAGCATAACCATTCTCATAATAAACAATTTCTATACCATCATGAATAGTAACTCTTTTCGAAACATTATATTTTTTTCCATCTACTATTATAGAGTCACCATCTTTGACAACTCCATTAGAATAATAAGTTTTACCATCTTCCTCTTTTATTGGAACAGATATAATACTTAAATTAGTATAAAATTCTTCAGCATTACTTGTTAAATCACTATTTCTGAGAAAGAAAGTAACATCATCTTTTGTCACTTCGACAGTACCATCGGACAAATATAACAAAGTTATTCCCAAATCATCATTATTACGATATTCCCCTGTAACTTTTCTCGTTTTAGCATTTCTATCGATAAGTCCTTTTTCAGATATACCATAATCATTTCCAACCGGAAAAACTCTCATATAAGTGCCATCATCATACTTGACTAGTGCAGTCTTATCTGAGTAAAAAACAATGACACCATTATTAATTTTTACCTCTTTTATTTTTATTACAGCACCCTCTATCATCTCGTAAGAAGATAATTGATTGTCAAATATTCTATTAGCATAATCATCAGTAATTGGTAACCCGTTTAAAATACTTTCATCTGAACCACCAAATTCTACAACAACTCCGTTAGTTTCATAATAGGCAATTTCTGATCCTTTAAGATTAGATATCATAAGAGAAGTCGCTATTAAAAACACACTTAACGATAAAAGAAGAGCAATGACAAATATTAATTTACCATTATTTATGAGAAACCATATAAAAGGCGAATGATATTTACATTCCTCAACAACTGTTATTTTACTATTTTCATCATCATACTTTTTGACATGAAATTTATTTGTCTTTGCCATTTATTATCACCTTCTTACTACTGTCATTTTACTATTTTTTTGTTTGTACTTCTTTCCAATATTTCTTCCCAATTTTACAATATCATAAGAAAGTATTGCTAAACATGGAATCAAAACTACAATTATAAGTACACCCTTTGATGCAAGTAAATCTTGAACGTACCCTAGTTTAGGTATTTTAAATATTACTTCACCAATAATATTATAATCTTCTGCTAAAGCAAAATCCTCAGTATTATTGGCATCTCCTTTAGTTTGATAACTATATCTACCCGTCGTTGAATCATAATAAATATTTTTAATTCTATGAGTAACTATAATACCTGACATTCTCGAATCAGAAGATAAAAATGTAATTATATCTCCAACCTCTAATTCTTCTGGTTTCCTTTTCTTAGTAATAACGACATCTTTTACTTGTATTTCAGGTATCATTGAACCAGTTAATACCACATAAGCATTATATGCAGGTGGTGTTATATCACCTTTCATTGCTCTTATTTTAATATCTGCAACATATACTAATAAAGTAAGTCCAATTAGTAGTAACCATATAAATAAAGCATATGATATAACACTAGAAATAAACTTTAAAGGTCTTATTCTTTCTTTTACAATCTTAACTTTATAATGTCTTACTCCAAAATAATTATTATTTTCATAGTTATTATCCATACATAACTCTCCTATTTTTAATCTAATGTAATTGTATCAAATTTTTCCAAATATTACAATATAGTTTAAGTAAAAAAATTGACAAATAAACAATTGTTTGATAAAATTAAACTTGTAATGGGGCTGTATTTTTGGCTTCGACGAGAATATTAGTATTTAATTAGCAAGACGTATATCTTCGCGTCAAGAAGATAAATTAAATATAACTGGAAACAGCTACAAAAATGCTGTTGCATATGCCTAGTTTAAGGTAGCAACAGGTTCCTTTAATTCTTTGTCTGTGAGAATTAAAAGGGACTCATAAAGCAGACTATATTATGATTTATGTTTAGACTTCATAATGAATTTCAATAAACTAGCAAGTGATTACGATTTTAGACTGTCTATTCACTTTGCGAAATCAATAGTCTAATAATCTTGTAGAAGGTTAAATAACTTTATTCGCGGACAGGGGTTCGACTCCCCTCAGCTCCACCATTATGATATTACATTCTTATAAATTAGGAATTTCTTACACTATAACAGTACGTTTAAGTACATATTATCAAACAATTTTAGTTAATACATTTCAGTCTTACATGACTGATTTTTTTATTTAATAACAATAAAACTAAATAATTATTTTAGAACCATATCTAAGTATCAGAATATAATATTTATGAATTAAAAGGAGGTTTATATGAAAAAAGCATTAATTAGTATAATTTTATTTATAATTGTCATTGCAGTCGTTATTTTTGGCATTTTTCAAAATAAAAAGAAAAATGATGAACTTACTAAAGTAACACTAGCGGAAGTAGCTCATAGTATTTTCTATGCTCCCCAATATGTTGCTATTAGTAAAGGTTACTTTGAAGAAGAAGGAATTAATCTAGAGGTAGTTCTAACTCCTGGAGCAGATGCTGTCATGGCAGCGGTCCTTTCCGGAGACGTTCAAATAGGCTTTTCAGGAACAGAAGCAACTATTTACGTTTATAATGGTGGAGAAAAAGATTACCCTATGACTTTTGCCGGACTAACTCAAAAAGATGGTGCTTTCCTTGTATCGAGAGAAAAAATTGATAATTTCACTCTTGAAGATTTAAAAGGAAAAACAGTAGTTGGTGGAAGAAAAGGCGGTATGCCTGAAATGACTTTCGAATGGGCCTTAAGGCAAAATGGTATCGATCCAAAAAATGATTTAACAATCGATACATCAGTCGAATTTGCCGCTATGCAAGGAGCTTTCATCGGTGGCACTGGAGACTTCGTAACTTTATTTGAACCTAATGCTACTGCCATAGAAAAAGAAGGTCTCGGATATGTCGTAGCTTACGTTGGTACATTAGGAGGAAAAGTTCCTTACACAGCTTACAATGCTAGAAAAAGCTATATAGAAGAAAATCCCGATATCATTAAAGGATTCACTAAAGCTATCGATAAGGGATTAAAATTTGTCCTTGAAAATGATCCTGAAACCATTGCTAACACTATTGTCGAATTCTTCCCAGATACTTCTATTAATGATTTAACAACCATGGTTAATAGATACAAAGAAAACGAAGCATGGAAAAGTTCTATTGTCATAAATGAAGATGAATGGAAACACATTCAAGAAATTATGATTGCTTCCGAAGAATTAGACGATTACGTTGATTATCAAAAACTAATATATGATGAATACTTCGAAGAATTCAAATAATATTTTAGTTATTGAAAATCTAACTAAAATATATCACTCTAAAGATGGTGAAACCCTAGCTATCAAAGATTTAAACTTAAATATCAAGGAAGGAGAATTTGTTGCCATAGTAGGTCCTTCTGGTTGCGGTAAATCTACCCTACTATCAATTTTATGTAATCTTGAAAATAAATCAGCCGGTAATATAGCTTTCCCTAAAAAAGATTTAAAATTAGGCTACATGCTTCAAGAAGACACTCTCTTTCCTTGGCTAACCATTTTAGATAATAGCCTTTTAGGCCTCAAAGTACAAAAAAAATTAACTAAAGAAAACGAAGATAAAGTAATTAAATTGCTTGAAGACTATGGTTTAAAAGACTTTATAAAAAAATATCCTAAAAATTTATCTGGCGGTATGAGACAGAGAGTTGCTCTAATTAGAACACTTGCAACTGATCCCGATATTTTACTTCTCGATGAAGCCTTCTCAGCTTTGGACTATCAAACTAGACTAGCCGTATCAGATGATGTTTGGAAAATAATAAAAAAAGAAGGAAAAACCACTATCATGATAACTCACGATATTGCCGAAGCTTTAACGATGGCAGATCGTGTTATCGTCTTAACAAGTAGACCATCTAAAGTAAAAAAAATATACGATATCGAAATGGATGATAAAACTACTCCAATTAATAATCGAAAATGTAAAGACTTCAATAAATACTATGACATGATATGGAAGGACATTGATATTCATGTATAGTAACGAACATAAAGAATATTTAAAAAAAAGAAAAAAAAGAAAATTTCTTATCATTCTAACCCAACTACTAATTCTTATAATATTCATTGTTGGATGGGAATTATTAGCCAAGTATGAAATAATAAACACTTTTATTTCATCTTCACCTAGTAAAATAATATCGACAATCATAAGTCTATATAAGCAAGGAAATCTTTTCAAGCACATTTGGATAACTATCTATGAGACATTAATAAGCTTTGGATTAGGAACTCTAATTGGCATAGTAATAGCTACTATTCTCTGGTGGAATAATTTTATTTATAAAGTAGTTGATCCCTATTTAACAGTTATCAATAGTCTTCCCAAAGTAGCATTAGGACCAATTATTATTATCTTTTTTGGAGCAAACATGAACTCAATAATAATAATGGCCCTATTAATTTCTGTTATCGTAACTATTATAACAGTCTATAATGGTTTCAATGAAACAGACCAAAACAAAATAAATTTACTAAAATCATTTAAAGCTAGTAAATGGCAAATATATAAAATGGTTATTTTACCAAGTAGTTACCCTACTATTATAAGTAGTCTCAAAATAAATATCAGTATGTCTCTGATCGGAATTATCATGGGCGAATTTTTAGTTTCCAAAGAAGGCATTGGCTATCTTATCATGTATGGCTCACAAGTATTTAACTTAAATCTTGTCATGTCGGGAATCATCATCTTAATGCTCGTTTCAATCATTATGTATAAAGTAGTAAGCTACATTGAAAAAATACTAATCAAACACGATTAGTATTTTTTATAAATTTATTATATCTTTTCCATTATCTCTTGCCTTGACCTCATAGCAATACTACTATCATCTACGCCATTTTACTTTACTCGTTTATTTGCTCTTGTACTTTACGAATAATATAATTCTTTGTTTCATCAAAATTCATATTATAAACTATTGAAAGTTCATTATATAAATACTTTTCTGCTTTATTAAAACAATCATTATCTTTATCACTTATTTTTCTATTATTTTTTATTCTATCAGCATTTCTTAAATATGTCGTTTTAATAACTTTTATTAAATCCTCATGTGTACCATTATATAACATATCTTTATACGTTTTTTCTATATACTTATCATCCATATTATCTATTGGCTCTATATTACAAATATTATTAATCAGAGAGTCAGCTTCCTCCTTACTCATTATACTCCTCAAATAGCCCATTCTATTATCTACTGGAACATCAATAATTAGTGACTCATCATCAATAGGTTTTAAAATATAGTAGTCTTTCCCATTTATTTTATTATTCCTTATGTCTTCTACTTTGCACACATCTCTTTTATAAATTACATAATCATTTATTTTATACATAACTATCTCCTACCTTTCCTATCTTCAGTAATAACAATATTTTTAATTATTTCAGCCGTCTCTTCTACGCCTAATTTATCGACGTTAATAACCATATCATAATTTTCATAAGAATTCCAAACACCATTAGTAAAATAATTATAATATTTAGCTCTTTGCTTGTTTACCTTATTTATTTCTTTTAGAGCATTTTTTTCATTTAATCCATAATATTTAACTGCTCTCTTAATTTTCGAATCGACATCTGAATATAAAAATATTCTAACTAAATATTTATTATTTCGTAAAATATAATCAGCACATCTACCAACAATAACACAAGAATCTTTCTTAGCAAGAGCCTCTATTACTTTAGATTCACTTGCAAATAGTTTATCATCATTATTGTAGAACATACTTGTCTTAAAATTCTTCTCTTCATTATCTAAAATATATTTTCTACTATACCCATATTCTTTAGCGGTCAAATTAATAATTTCTTTATCATAAAACTTAATACCAAGCTTCTCGGCAAGTAACTTTCCAACAAAATGTCCGCCAGAACCATACTCTCTAGAAATAGTTATAATAACTTTATTTTTAAGTAACAATTTATCACTATTTTGTCCTTGCCCCTCTATTTCATCTTCTTCACTTACTTTTTCACTTTTACTAAATTCCTTTTTCAATAGTATTATTCCTGTAATAAAAGATAAGACATCTGCTATTAAAGCACTCCATAACATTGTAATAACGCTATGACTTAATGAGGCAATTATTACAATGGCTGGAACAAAAAAGATAACATCTCTAGCAAGAGCAAGTAATGTCGATTTAAAACTAGAACCCATCGATTGTAATAATATCGATAAAGATTTAACTATACAAGTAAGCATAATACCACTTAAAAATATTCTCAAACAGTATTTAGCATATTCCAAATATTCAAAAGAATTTCCACTTCCAAAAATATTAATAATAAGAGTCGGAAAAAGTTCAAATAACCCAAAAGCAAATAAGCCAATCAATAAATTTATTATTAAAATATATCTAACTGTCTCTTTTACTCTCCTAATATTACCAGCACCCCTATTATAGCCAATAATAGGCATACCTCCTAAAGAAACACCAATAACTATAGATATGACGATGCCAAATACCTTCATACATATTCCAATAACAGCAAGTGGCGTTACAACGCCATATGCTACTCCAGAACTAGATATTGTCATATAACCATACTTACCAATTAAGTTATTAGTAACCGCTATTATAATTACTATTGCAAGCTGAGTAATCAAAGAAGCTAACCCTAAAGACATTAATTGTTTACATATTTCCCTATTTAGTTTAATTGATTCTTTATTTATCTTAAAAGATTTCGCCTTTCTAAAATACAAGATACTAATTATAAAAGTAAGTATCTGCCCTATAATAGTTGCCATAGCGGCCCCTTTAACACTCATCTTAAAAACAAATATAAATATTGGATCTAAAATAATATTAGATACTGCTCCGACGACAGTTGCCATCATCGCATATTTAGGACTACCATCACTTCTTATCGAAGCATTTAACCCTTGTCCTATAATATAGAAAGGTAATCCATAGCAGATAATCCTCAAATAATCTTTAGCATACTGATAACATTGAACTTCCTTAGGATTACCACCAAAAATATTCAATATTTGCTTATTAAAAACAAGTCCCAAAATAGTAAGTATAATCGATACAATTACTAAAAGTATCAATCCATTACCAATAGATTTACTAGTCTTTTCTTTATTTTTCGCTCCCAATGACAAATTAAATAGAGCAGCAGAACCATCACCAATAAGTAGAGCAAAAGCAAGAGCAATAACAGTAAACGGATAGACAATATTTGTCGCAGCATTTCCAAAAGAACCAGCATCACTCCACCCTATAAATATTTGATCGACAATATTGTAAAGCGCAGCAACAATCATACTAATAACACATGGTATAGCAAATTTTTTAATCAATTTAGAAATTTTACCATTTTCCAAATCAAGTTCTTTCACAAAAATTCCTCCTTTAATTTTTAAACATAAAAATACGTAAGCCCCTCTTCAATTGGACTTACGCATTTTTGCTACTCATTGATAAAATTGACTTAATATCTTTTGCTTAACAAATAAATTATAGCACAAATTTTAATTTTTTGTAAGATTTTTCTTTCCCATATTATACTATGAAAAACAATAAATTATATGCATTCATAGATTATAATTTATCTAACTAATCAACATTGACACCCATTCTAAAAATCTTTATATTTATATAATAATAGATACTAATTAATACTATATACAAACATATTCCCAAAATTAGTGCCTGTCTTACTATATCGACAGTAAGAGTATTTGAACTAAATAAAGCCATAATATTTGGATTAAATAGACCAATAATATAGATAACTAAAACTGAAATAGCTACGACAAATATATAGTTTAAAAAACCATAAAATATAGATTTAGCCATTTTATAATTATTTGCCCTATGTCCTAATAATAATCCAGTAAAACCAGCTTGTAATACTGTAGTAAATTCTAAAAAGATAACAAAGAAAGCTGTAAGAACTACCTTTATAGTTGTGCTATTCATAGTTGTTGCAAAAAACTGTAACGTATTTTTTACAACCTCTAAATTTTCTTTTGAATAATAAGCAATAACCACACATAGTAATATAACCAATACACTAGTAAGCATTGTAATAGATGAAGATAAAAATTTAGAAGTATAAATCGTCCTCTTATTTATAGGTAGAGTATGTGTTAAATAAGACTCATCTCCATATATATTTTTAACAAATCTAGCCCATACCCTTATTAGATTATTTATAATTATACTAAACATAAAACTGATAGTAGTACTACTTGCAATATAACCTAAAATTTTTAAAATAGATGAATTATCAAATCCAAAAAAAATTCTCGTAAGGCAAGCAAATACAATATCAATTAAATAGAATACTATTAAAAGCTTATAAACATATTTTAAATCATATTTTAAACATTTACCTAACATTTGAACATCCTCCTAAATATTTCATCAATAGAACCCTTTTCTTTTTCTCTTAACTTATCGGCATCACTCGAAAGTATTATTTTACCCTTATCGATAAATATTACTTCATCTAATATTCTCTCTATGTCACCGATAAGATGTGTCGAAATAAGTACGCTAGCTTTTTCATTAAAATTATTTAAAATAGTATCTAATATATAATCTCTTGTCGCAGGATCAACTCCACCTAAAGGTTCATCTAATATATAGAGTTCAGCATTTCTTGACATAACAAGTATAAGCTGTAACTTCTCTTGCATCCCCTTACTCATTTTAGAAATTTTAGTATCTATTTCCAAATCTAAATCTTCTATTAACCTTTTTGCTTTTTCTATATCAAAGTCATCATAAAATTCAGAAAAGAATTTAAAAGTTTGCTTAATTGTCATACTTTTATCTAAATAAGTTCTCTCAGGTAAATAAGAAATTATTTTCTTACTATCGATACCTATTTCTTTTCCATTTATCAAAATCTCTCCACTAGTTGGAGTAAGCAAATCATTGATAAGTTTAATTAAAGTTGTTTTTCCCATACCATTTTTTCCTAGTAATCCTATAATTTTTCCTTTTGGTATCTTTAAGTTAATATCTTTTAAAACCTCTTTCTTATCAAAACTTTTATAAACATGTTTACACTCTAGTAATTTCATTAAATACTCTCCTCCTTTAAAAACTCAACTATTTCACTTTTTTCAAATCCTAATTCCTTCATATCATCTATATATTTTTGTGTTTTATCTTTGGCATATTTATCTTTAAATTTATCTAGTAATTTCTGGTCTTTAGTAACATATTTCCCGTTTGTTCTTTCCGTATAGATAAGTTTTAAATCTTCTAGTTCTACAAGTGCTTTTTGCATTGTATTAGGGTTTACTTTTGTTTTTAGAGCAAGTTCTCTAACAGATGGCAATTTCCCACCCGATTTTATTTTTCCCGATATAATATATATTTCTAATTGTTCCACTAGCTGAATATATATAGGCCTATCATTATCAAATACAAAATTCATAATAGCTCCTTTCTGACTGTATTACTTGCTTAATACAATAATATAATATATTTAAAAAAAAGTCAACAAAAAAAAGATTATCATTTTAACCTGATAATCTAAATCATTTTATTAAGATATTATAAAAGCAAAAGTATTACATATAACCGCAATAAAAAACATTACACCAGCAAATAGATCATTTTTATCTTTTTTTATTTTATATCTACTTAAAAATGTTACTCCATTATATGCACATATTAAACTAACTAAAGCAAATGGCGACATACTTTTTAAAAATGAAATCAAAATTAAAATTATAAATAAAATAGTCATTCCCATAATCCCATATTTCATCGTCTTTAAATTTACTAATTCAGTTAATTTGATGATATTTTCTTCACTCTTTTCTTCAATATCGTTATTTTCTATCTTTTCTCCTGATAGTATTTCATTGATACTTACTCCTAAAATCTCACTTAGTGGCCTAAGTAGCGACATATCCATTAAACATAGACCTCTTTCCCATTTACTTACTGCATTTTTAGTAATACCAAGTTTTTCAGAAAGTTCTTCCTGTGTTAATTTTTTTGCTTTTCGCATATTAGCAATAAATTTACCTATTTTTTCTTGATTCATAATTCTTAACTCCTTTCTAAAAAAATTATAATAACTATATATCAATTTTTAAATATACCTATGGTTTACTTTCTTTTTAAAGAGTGTATAAATCTTCAAAAAAATACTAATCAAATATGACTAGTATTTTTATTTTTGCCCTTTGAGCATAAGTCCCTTGTAATATTTCCAAGCAATTACTTTAAAGATAAGATTATCGATATCATCTTCACTTATCGTTCCATCACCTACTGCTTTTTTAAGTGCATTGTAACTGCTTTCATAATCCGTAACCATAATTAAATTATTACCGGCCATTACCGCTTTCACTACGGCATCTCCAATCGAAGAAGTAGCTCCCATAGCCAAGTCATCCGTCATAATTACTCCTGTAAATCCAAGATCATTTCGAAGTAAATCATGTACTTTTGAAGAAAGTGAAGCTGGATTATTAGGATCGATACTCGTCACTGTATTATGACTAACTAGTACCGCTTCTGCTCCTGCCTTTATACCTGCTTCAAATGGAGGCAAATCATTTTTCTTAATATCTTCTAAACTCCTCGAATCAGTGGCACTACTACTATGAGTATCAGCATTATTTCCATATCCCGGAAAATGTTTTAAAGTATATGATACTCCCGTTCCTTTACTTGCTTCAATTACCGTTTTAGCATATTGACTAGTAATCTCTGCATTTTCCTTAAGAGCTCTACTATACATATAATCGCCAGCACTTGTAGACACATCCACCACTGGAGCTAAATTCAAATTAATACCTAATTCCTCAAGTAATTTACTTTTATTTTTCGTATCATCTGCTATCGCCGTAAGTCCTCCCTCTTTATATATCTCACTAGAAGACTTAAATTTTTCTGAAGCAAGTTTACTATTGTTACTTACTCTGACGACATCTCCTCCCTCTTCGTCAGTAGCGGTCAAAATAGGTATTTTACTTACATCTTGTAACTCTTTCATCATCTTTTGAACTTCATCTTTCGTTTTATTAGTAAAATCTTTTCCAAAGAACACATATCCACCAAAACCATATTTTTTAAGTACACCTACCCCATCACTATCAGGATACCTGACAAGTAATAATTGTCCTATTTTTTCATCTAAAGACATTTCCTTAAGTTTCTTATATGCCATATCATAATAATCACTAAAAATACCTTTATCATTATACTTAGTAGGAAGAACTTTCTCATCATCATTCTTACTTACCGCCATCGACACGTAATCAACTATGACAACATCTTGAATGTCTTTACTCTCATCTAATTTACCAGTATACTTAATTACTATTTCGTCTCCCTCTAAAGTATCAACTTCCTCATCATTAAAAGTATACTCAGTTTCACTATCATCAACAACTGTAAATAATCCCTCGTTAGCACTGACTACTGTTCCCTCTAGTATTTGTACTTCAAGCTCGGAATTACCATTGCCACTCGAAGAAAAATATATTGATAAACCAAAAATTACTAATAACACAAAAAAACTAATACCATATATAATCGTTTTTGTATTAACATTAAACTTCAATTAAATCACCTCGTAATAAAATATATTTTATATTCATAACTATTATTCCTATTAACTAAATATATAATATCAATATTCAAATTCTATGTCAAGAATCAAATATTTAATCATATAATACTATTGTAGTAATAACTTAAAAAACTTGACACAAATTTGACATTTTATCTTTTTTATGTTACAATTAATGACATATTGATGGCACATTATTCTAGTCAATTAAAGCTTACTATGAAGGTGAGCCTAAAAACTCACTAAAGAGCACACCTGTGAAACTTCTTGTGTCTGCTTTATACGCCCAGTTTAGGGTGGATGCTGGAAGGTAGATTATTGGGCACTCATAATGGCATATGATTCTGTTCCAATATTCGTGGAGACCTATCTTTGCATTTTGCGATAAGAGGCATGATGCGAACTAGGATTAAACCTACTAGGCGGGGAAACTTGCGAGTAGCGTAGCTTGTCTTGCGTGATTATGGGGAATAATTGATTCAGTTAAATAAAGCTTAGCTAACTTTACTTAATATTGCAATTTGAAACCATCGTTGCAAAAGAGAACTAATAGTAAGTTCATTGCTCGAGGAAATCTCCTAGAGTGACATTTTTATAGGATTACAGTATGTACTAAGTGGTAATCAAGTCATATATCTGGTAACAATATATTCTTTTCTTTAAAGGGGAACCGCATTTTGGTAACGAAATGTAGAAAAGAGGGAAATCCTACTTGACCTAAGACATAAAGTTAACTATAAAAATTGCCATTTTATAAATAAAGAAGGCTTCGCATAGCCTTTTTTTATTAAGAAAGGAAATAAATTATGTCAAAAAACACCAAAACAAAGAAAAATTATTGGGTACTAAAAGTTACCATTATCGCCTTCTTTATCTCTTTCATTTTTTCATTTATCTCCGAAACAACTATGCCTAAAGTAAATATCATAATTGATATTATTATCTTGCTTCTCTTTATTATTATAGGCATTATTTTCGACATGATAGGAGTCGCAGTGACAAGTACCGATGAAGAGCCCCTCCATGCTATGAGTTCCAAAAAAATGAAAGGCGCTAAAAAAGCTGTCAATTTTAAAAAAAATGCCAGCATTGTTTCATCATTTTGTAATGATGTCATTGGAGATATATGTGGAATCATATCTGGTTCGGCCGGAGTAACCATTTCCCTTGCTATTTCTAAACTTCTAAACGTAGACAGTTTCATTGTAAGCTTGCTAATTACTGCTTTTATCGCATCGTTAACTATCGGTGGAAAAGCCTACTGTAAAAATATTGCCATTAAAAACAATCATAAAATTGTCTATTTAACCGCTAAAATAATATCTATCTTCGAAAAGAATTAGTCAAAATAAAACTAATTCTTTATTTTTATAGAATAGTATATAATTGTAAGCAAATTAATAATATTAATTAGGTGATTATAGATGAAAAAATACGATTTACCTCTTTTAATCGCAGTAATTATAATCAGTATATTTGGAACAATTATGATTTATTCTTCATCGTACGTTTGGGCCGAATATAAATTTAATGACCCCTTCAAATATTTAAAATCACAGTCCTTCTTTTTAATTGTTGGCTATATTGTCATGTTTATCATATCAAGATTTCCCTATCAAAATTACAAAAAATTTTCGAATATCATCTTTGGTATTTGCCTTATCTTACTTATTCTTGTCTTAATTCCCGGCATAGGAACAGTTAGAAACGGCAGTCGAAGTTGGTTTGGTATAGGAGGTTTTGGTATTCAGCCCTCTGAATTTACTAAATTAGGACTAATTATATTTACTTCCAAATACCTCGAAAAAAATGCTCGAGAAATAAAAGACATCAAGAAAGGTGTACTTCCAATTCTCGGTATTGTAATGTTAATCTTCGCATTAATTATGCTTGAACCCGATTTCGGAACCGGTGTTGTTATCGTTATGACAATAATAGTTCTACTATTCGTAAGTGGTGTCAAAATGAATTTCTTTGTCAAAATAGGTATTGCCAGTTTAATTGGAATAGTAATTTTAATTCTTATCGCTCCATACCGCTTAGAGAGAATTATATCATTCATAAATCCTTGGTCTGATCCGCTGGGAGATGGCTTTCAAATAATTCAAAGTCTCTATGCTATTGGTCCAGGTGGTCTATTAGGGTTAGGATTTGGAAACTCAATTCAAAAACATTTCTATTTACCTGAACCGCAGACAGATTTCATCTTCTCCATTATAAGTGAAGAATTTGGCTTTATGGGTATCCTAATTGTATCTATTCTTTTCATTACCATTATCGTAAGAGGATTTAAAATAGCCATTAAAACCGAAGATACCTTTGGTAAATATTTAGCCTTCGGAATAACTTTTGGTTTAGCTTTTCAAACAATGCTAAATTTAATGGTCGTCGTCGGATTAATTCCCGTTACCGGAGTAACACTCCCCTTTCTATCATACGGAGGAAGTAGCCTCATAATTAGCTTAATAAGTATGGGTATTCTATTAAACATAAGCAGAACTTAAAAAAACTATAAGCCTTTAAAACTTATAGTTTTTTAATTATAACCATACACCATATATTAAAGCAAATAGACAAAGTATAAAACCAACCGTCCAAAACAATTTAACTATATCATTTTCTCTCCAACCCAGTCTTTCAAAATGATGATGAATTGGTGTCATTAGAAACACACGTTTTTTAAGTAAGACGACGGAAGATATTTGAATAATAACCGTAAGAGTTTCTACAACAAATACTCCTCCGATCAGAGCAAGAGAAAGTTCATGTGAAGTAAGAATAGCTATTGTCGCCATTGTCGCTCCGAGCGTCAAACTGCCAGTATCTCCCATAAATACCTTAGCGGGATTCGTATTATAAAGTAAAAAGCCTATAATTGAACCAACGAGAACAAAACAAAATATTCCCATATCGGCATTACCTTCGATCCACCAACTACCCATCGCAATAAGACCAAATGCTAAAAATGAAATTGCCGATAATCCTCCCGCCAGACCATCTAGTCCATCAGTCAAATTGACAGCATTCGAAGTACCGACAAGTAAGAATAAAATAAAGACTCCATAAAACCATCCTAAATTCCACTCGATACCTAAAGCTGATATTCGAAGATATGAATCTCCATCTGTAAATTGTCTAAATAAAATATAAAAGACCAAAGCGACAATAAGTTGCAAAAAAAGTTTCTGAAATTGTGTTAGTCCCTTATTTGTCTTCTTTCTTAAACTGATAAAGTCATCCAAAAAGCCTATTAAAGCATAAGCAGCAAAAACAAACAGCACAATTACGAGATTGACCGAATAATCAATTCTGCCCGTAAGTAATAAAAACAACACTATTGCAAAAGTAGGAATTATAAAAATAAGTCCTCCCATCGTCGGTGTACCAGCTTTTCCCTTATGTGCTTCGACATAAACATTAATTCTTTGTCCTGCTTTAAGTTTCTTTAAAAAAGGAATGACAATTAAACCAAATACTGCCGAACTAATAAAACCAAGCATCAAAGCTAATAATGACTTTGTTAATGTTAGCATTATTTCACTCCATTTCCAAGTATATTATATCACAACTAAATCAAATAAAATAGTACTCTTTTATCATTTTACACTACAATGTAAATTATTTATATTCACGACTTCTAGCTTTATAAATTTGCTTATGAGTTAAAGAATCAATATAATTCATCGGATTAATATTATTAGAATTACATACAATTCTATTAAAAGATTCCAAAAGATTCTTATCGACACCCAAATCATTTAAATAGTTAATAAATTTATAAAACTCTGTAATTTCAATATTGTTAATGCTACTACCAAATAAAAAGTTCAAAACAATGATATTATAACAATATAAATCAGTATTTTCATCAGCCTCATAAGCTCCAAAAGAGTCATTGTCTCTCTCCTTATATTTTCCAGAGACGACACTGAGTAACCCAAAAGGTGTTAGATACTTCGAAGGACTTGTTTTATTTCCCGCTATCTTTATACTGTCGACGTCGACAACACTTAAATCTACTTTACTAGGATCGACTAAAAAATTATCTTCATGCAAATCTCCCAAATAAAAGTCAGTTAGCGGAGTATATTTTCTAATATTTTTCATCTGTTCTAATATTACGCCTATTCTTTTCAAGTAATATTTTTTTTCTTCGAGAGAAACATTAGACTCCTTCTCATTTAGAATAATACTAATATTAATACCATTTAAAATTGGCATAACAAAAGCTTCGATTGACTTATTAATTGAAAGCAAGAAATCTGGAGTTACAAAGTATTCTGGTATATAATCTAAATTCGCACTGATTGCTTGAAGAGTATAAAGCTTATTAGCAAATACTAATCCATCATTATTAAATAATTTTTTTACTAATCTATCTACTCCTCGATATCTAAATTTAAATAATTCACATTCTGTACTAATAACATTTTTAGGCAAAGTAAAAGGTTCTAAACTATCGAGCTTTTTCTTTGAAATATTAATAATCTCCATAATATCCCCCTTAAATAGGTCATATTATATCATAAAATTACCAAAATTACAAATTATCCCAAGTAAATCCTAACTGCTTCCCCTTCGGCAATACGATTACCAGCTTCTGGAGATTGACTAATTACTTTGTCTCCACTACCAGTATATTCAACTGTAAACTTCTTAAGTACAGAAGTAGCTTCTTTTTTAGTAAGTCCTACGACATCTTCCACCATATAATATTTTTTATCGTACCACTGATATTTTTTCTCCGTTCCACCATCTTGTTTTTCAATATCAAGAGCTATAATAGCATCTTCCATAATATTCTTAACTATCGGTGCCGATACCGTTCCTCCATACTGAGTTATTCCTTTAGGATTATCAATAGCTAAATAGACGACAATTTTAGGATCATTAGCGGGTAAAAAGCCAATAAAAGATACTATATAATTACCTTGCATATATGCTCCATTATTAACTTTTTGAGCTGTTCCTGTCTTTCCACCTACTCTATAACCATCAATATAAGCATTTCTACCAGTACCAAGAGATACTACTGACTCCAAAGTCATTCTGACCATTTCACTAGTTTCTTCAGTAACTATATTTTCTCTTACTACTTTAGGCTCAACTTCTTCAATTATCTGTCCTGTTTCATGTTCCACTATTCTTTTAACAATATGGGGTCTATATAAAGTTCCCCCATTAATCGCGGCACTAACCGCTGTTACTTGTTGTAACGCTGTAACACTTACTCCTTGACCGAAAGAAGTCGTCGCAAGCTCAACTGGACCAACTTTTGAAAGATTAAAAAGTATTCCTGAAGCTTCTCCATTCAAATCTATTCCCGTCTTTTTACCATACCCAAATTTATCAATATAATCAAATAAAGTCTCCTTCCCTAATCTCCTGCCTAGTTCTACAAAGCCAGGATTGCAAGAGTTTTGCACAACCTCTAAAAATGTCTGTGCTCCATGTCCTCCAGCCTTCCAACATTTAATTCTCGCTCCATCGACATTAACTGATCCTCCATCATAAAAAGTATCATTAATCAAATCAACTTTTCCCTCGTTAATCGCAGCACTCAGTGTCAGAATTTTAAAAGTACTACCTGGTTCATAACTAGCCCAAATAGCCATATTTCTATTAATAGTTTCCGTATCATAATCCTGATAATTATTAGGATTAAAATTAGGTCGTGAGCTCATCCCAAGTATTTCCCCGTTATTAGGATCCATTGCTATCGCCCATGCCCCTTCCGGACTATACTTAGTAACTATATTATCTAATTCTCTTTCAATCGAAGACTGTATGTCATAGTTAACAGTAAGATAAATATCTAAACCATCTTCTGGCTCTACATACACCGAATTCCTTTCCAAATTATTCCCTTTTGCATCAGAAAAATACTGAATTGAACCATATTCTCCCGTCAAATATTTATCATATTCGAGTTCTAATCCACTTAACCCCTGATTATCTATACCAACATAACCCAAAATATGCGAAAGCATCTCATCATGAGGATAATATCTTTTCGATTCTTTAAGTAAATATACTCCATCAAAATTTAAAGATTCTATCTTATCTGCCACTTCATAAGAAAGCCTTCTTCCCTCAGGATGCACTCTTTCCATCATTGAACTTTTATATAAATGTTCTTCTATTAAAGATTTATCTACCCCTAAAATTTCACTAATTTTACTTGCTACCAAATCCTTATTCTTAATCTGATTAGGAATAAAAACCAAAGAAGTCGTCGTAAGATTACCCGCCACTACTTCTCCATCAACTGTAAATATTTTCCCCCTATCAGCTTCAATTGGTAAATTCCTACTCCACAAATTACTAGCTAGAGTATTAAGTTTCTTATATTCGATAACTTCAATATAAAATACTTTCAAAACAATAGTTAAAAATATAATTAAAATACCGAGCAATACTATTCTAATTCTCTTATGAATACCTTTAGTAAACATTATTCTTCACCTATTACAAAATATTCATTTATAAAGGTATTAATTACAAACAAAATTATATTGATAAAATTTAAACCTTTTGATATACTTATAGTAGAAAGGAAGTGAATTTATGGACGAATCAAATTTATTATCTGCATTACTAGGAGGATCAATATTATTATTACTATTTATTGCTGTTATCGCAATAGTAGTTGCCGTATTATACATCGTTGGTCTTTGGAAGTTATTTAAAAAAGCTGGAAAAAATGGTTGGGAGGCTATTATACCATTTTACAATAATTGGGTATTAATAGAAATATCAGGATTAAATTGGTGGTACTTCTTTATACTTATTTCTGGAACAATACTTACCATTCTTGGAAACTTCGGAATAAGTTTACCAGTAATTCCACTAGTTTCAAGAGTTGCAACACTAGCAGTATACTTCTTCATTTTCTATAACTTAGGTAAGAGAATGAATAAAAATCCTTCGACTTTCGGTATTCTTGGTCTTTTCTTCTCAGGAATCATGACAATGGTAATTGGATTATCAAAAGATTATCAATATGATGGTAGCATTGAAGTAAGTAAAAATGGTCCAATTGGAGTAGCAAATAATTCAAATTCAAACAATGAACCAGAAAGATATTGTCTAGGATGCGGACAAAAATTAAAACCAAATACAGCTTTCTGTGAAAATTGCGGAAAGAAAGTTGAATAAAAAATAATTAAAAAAAACTAGTATGATGTTTATTTGACATCAACTAGATTTTTTTTATTGTAAACTTTTTCTTCTAACCATACCATTAGAAGAAGATATTGACCCTTTAGAATTAATAGCCATTTCTCTTAACTCGCGTAAATCATTCAAATCTTTTTCTCGGCGTCTATCACAAAAATCCGCAATTTTTTCAGTCGTAAAGTTAGTTGCAGTAAGTAAAGCAATACCAACCTTTTGGAAAGCAATTCTTAAATTCAAACCAAAATTACTATTAAGTAATCTATTAGAAATACCATTTTTCATTTTAGACTTTGAAGTAACTTCAGGAACAGTTGAATTATTAAGTTCCAATTTTTTATTGTCACCTTCAATTTCTTCAAATGCATAATTATAATATTTTCCAACTACTGTTGGTTCATTATTATTTACTTTTGGTTCGTTATTATTTACTTTTGGTAAACTAGCATTCTCATCTTTACTTTCACTCTTAGTCTCAACTGGAATTACTACTGAACTATCAGATTTAGTTGAATCTTCGATAGATTCTACTGTTGGTTCATCTTCATTTTCCAATGAATTATCTACCACATCTGTTTCATTGTCTAAATCATTTTCTAAACTTTCTGAAGAAATAGACTTTCTTCTAAATATATTCTTAATTTTTGAGAAAAACGAATGTTTACTTTTGTTATTTTCCTTATTATCATCGAGTATTTCTTCTTCACTATCTTCATCAAGAACAATCTCAAGATTATCTTTTACTTCATCAGAATCAGTTACTTCCTCTTCACTACCACTGATGTCATTAGTAATTTCGGCTAAATTATCTTCTGTAACATCAGAAACCATTTCACCATCATTATCGCTGACATTATTAATAGTTTCAACTGGATTAGTTTCTATTTCATCAGAAGCAGAAACTTCTTGAACTTCAAAATCATTTTCTAACTTAGAATCTTTATTATTTCTTTTAAACCAAGAAAAATGCTTTTTCTTTTCCCTTTTTTCAGACTTAACATTTTCTAAATTATCACTTACAGTTACTTCAGCATTAGAAGAATTTACCTCTTGCTTGCTACCGAAGTTAAGTTTATTATCATATTGAACTAATAATTCTATGCCAAGCCTATTAGCTATTTTTTGCATTTTAGCTTCTTTTTTATTAAGCTCTCTTAATAATCTCTTATTATTAAAATCACTAAAAAATAATTTTTTTGAAGACACAGAAATCTTCGCATAATTCTTCAAAGAAGAGAAGACACCTTTTATACTTCCATAAAAAGCATCTCTAGCTTCCTTTAAATTAGCTTTTATTTGTTCTCTATCAGCATTAATATTTTCATTCATACAAAATCTACCCCCTAAATTACTTAAAGCATTGCATTTATAAGTACTAAAATTTTCTTTCTAATATTTGGATCTAAAATATCGACAAGTTTATCGTATCCATCTTCATCTTTTACAACTTCTGAAGAGAAAATATCTGAAGTATCATTACCATTATCTATAGAATAAATAACGTATTTTTTATCATCAATTTTTAATATATTCAAAACTTTTGCTTTCTTTTGAATACCATCGACAACTACATCAAATACTTGTTTATCATCTAGTATTTTATTATTATCTATATTCATAGCTTTCACATCCAATCATGAAAGAATTAATTATTCATTTGTTTAGCAACTTCTTCAGCAAAATCTTCTTCTTTCTTTTCAATTCCTTCTCCGACTTCATATCTAACGAAAGATAATATTTTCATATTTTTACCTTCTACATACTTAGATACTTTCATCTTATTTTCTTTGACAAATCCTTGATCTAATAGACAAACTTCTTCATAAAATTTATTCAATCTGCCATTTACAATCATTGGAAGCTTATTAGCATCAAGTCCCTCATTTTCAGCCTGCTCCGTAAGAATAGCTCTCTCTTTTTCAATTCTATCTTCTGGAACAGAATCTCTATCTAAATAAAGAGGTCTCATAGCGGCTATTTGCATAGCAATATCTTTGGCAACTTCTTCGTCATTGCCCTCTAGAATAGTTACCGCTACAATCTTTCCACCCATATGAGAGTAAACACCAAATACTTCAGAATCAGTCTTAGTTAAAATTTCAAATCTTCTAAAAGATAACTTTTCTCCAATAGTAGCAGTTTTTTGAACTACTAACTCTTCGACAGTAGTTCCATCTACCTCTAACTTATTAGCTTCTTCGATAGTTTTGACATCACTATTTAAAATTACCTTAGCTATAGAATCGACAAGAGAAACAAACTCTGGATTTTTAGCAACAAAATCAGTCTCTGAATTAACTTCGACGATAACTGCTTTATTGCCTTCAACTTTTACAGTTGCTAATCCTTCTGCTGCAATTCTCGATTGCTTTTTAGCGGCTTTTGAAATACCTTTTTCACGAAGCCATGTAACAGCCTCTTCCATATCTCCATTAGTCTCAGTAAGAGCTTTCTTACAATCTAACATTCCTGCTCCAGTTAATTCTCTAAGCTCTTTAACCATATTTGCAGTAATCATATTTACCCTCCTTATTTTAAATTTTCAATTAATTCTTCTTTTTTCATTTTAGAATAGCCTTTAATCTCTTTTTTCTTAGCAAGCTCTCTAAGTTCCGCAACAGTTAAAATACTTAAATCTAATTCTGGCTTTTCTTCTTTAACTTCTTCTTTTTGAACTGCTACTTCTTCCTTAGTATCTTTCTTTTCTTTTTTCGTAAAAGACTTTTCTTTTGATACTTTTCTATCATCTTCACTTACATAGTCGACAATTGTTCCACCATTAGCTTCAATTATTGCATTAGTAAGAGCACCGAGTACAACTTTAATACTTCTTACTGCATCATCATTACCAGGCAATACATAATCGACATCATCAGGATCACAATTTGTATCGATAAGACCAAATACTGGTATACCAAGTCTTCTAGCTTCTCTAATAGCATTGTACTCTTTAGTAGAATCGACAATAATAACCGCTTGAGGTAATTTTGTCATTTCTCTAATACCACATAAGTTCTTATTTAACTTTTCGTACTCTTTTCTTAATCCTACTACTTCTTTCTTAGGTAATTTATCAAATGTACCATCACTTTCCATCTTTTCGATTTCTTCGAGACGATTTACTCTTCTTCTAATTGTTCTAAAATTAGTTAAAGTACCACCTAACCATCTCTCAGTCATATAGTACATTCCTGATCTTTCAGCTTCTTCTCGGCAAACTTCTTGTGCTTGTTTCTTTGTTCCAACATATAGAACCTTTCCACCTTCACTAGCAATCTTGTTAAGTGCCGCATAAGCTTCTTCCATCTTTTCTACTGTCTTTTGTAAGTCGATAATATAAATATCATCTCTCGAGTTATAAATATACTCTTTCATCTTTGGATTCCATCTCTTTGTCTGATGACCGAAATGAACTCCAGCTTCTAGCAAATAGCTCATTGATACTACTGCCATATTTATCATTCTCCTTTCGTTTTGCTTCCAAGTATCTCTTCTTTAATATCCACCAAATGGCACTCGGATAATTAAATCAACACTTGTGTATATTTTTCTGAAAAGCCATTAATATATTACCATATTATGTGAAATAAGTAAATATTTTTCGCCTTTTTTATCTAAATTACCACTTATTTATTTCCCTTTTTCTACTCTTTACCTTAGGATGGTTAAGCTCTTGTTCTTCAAAATTACTATCTTCGAATTCATGTTCTTCAAAATTACCATCTTCAAATTCAAAATTTCTTTGAACATTAGCTAGATTAGCTATTTCATCTAATACCTTTTGTGGTACTTTATCGACAGTATTAATATCAAAATTATCAGTTTTAATTTTAGTAGTAATATTATCTCTTATAATTTCTTCTTTCAAGCCTTCATTTATCTCCTTTTCATTATCTAAGAAAAATTTATTTTTTTCTATATCTTTATAAAGCCTATTTAATTTTATAAGTTTTATAAGCGATGCTACTAAGGTACTGACAGCAATAGTTCCAGTTACTCCCAAACAAGTCGAAAGGGCAATAGAAATATTACTTGAAAAGCCAAGCATAGAAAGAATAATTACCGTAACAAAAAGCATAACACATTTTATACTTTTAACTTTTATATCATTAATATCTTGTTTTAATAAAGTAACAGTATTTTTATCGGAAACCTCTCTAACTTGCTCTTCCATCTTTCTATTAACTATCTCTCTGTTTTTTCCAGTATCGGGAACCCTATAAGTTAATCCCGAAGCTAAATGAATAATTAGCATCCCATTATCTACTTCATAATTTAATATAAAAATCTTTTTTTCGTCATCATTTTGTGAATAATCTAACATAAATGACACACGCCTCCTTTAAAATATAGAAGCTATTCTACTTCTTTTATATAAAAAAGTCAATAAAAAATGTCAAAAAATATTTAATCATAAAAAATGTCAAAAAATATTTAATCATAGAGGCATTCTCTCTTAAAATTGATTTATAAAAACCAGACATTTTCACTTAAAATTTCCAAAAAAACATTAAAAGATAGTATCATCAAAAAAAGTAAACACATCTTTTTGTGTCTACTTTTTATCTTACAACTTTATATTACTACTTAATCTTTCTTGCTTCTAAATAATATCTCTTATCGTAACTATGTCCCATTGAAAACGTCTTTCGAGGAAGAGCACCATCTAAGATAACCGTCTTAAATAATTCACTCTTAGGCATAGCCTTAAATAATATTGCCACATTACCTTTTTCCATACCCATACCTCTAGTAGTAACATCTCCATGTATATAGTCTATTTTACCTTTATTATCTTTCAAATAATCATCCAAGAACATCTGAATAGAGCCAACCGCAATATTAGATTTCGGATTACTTATATATAGTTTCTTATCGATATCACTAGTTACAAGTTCAAATTCTTGTCCCTCTCCATCTTCATTTATATCGTAATACTTATATAGACTATCTACTAATTTTGTAACATCAGTATCGAAGATAACTCTATGTATAGGTTCAAATTCTAATGCACTACTATGTAAGTTAACAAGCTCAACGAGAGCATATCTAGCGGGATTATTCAAATATTCTTCTCTACTTAATGTCTTCTTCAAATTCTCATAATTAGCCTTTGCCGTAGCAAGTGAATGATTACCATCTCCCATTGCAAATAATAGTACTCCTTTATCAGTAACATTATATTTCTTTTCAAAATAATCCTTGTCGGCAAGTCTATCTAATCCATCGATAACCTTTTCCATAGAGGCGTCACTTAATTTATAACCCTTTATATGACCACCATTTTCCATAAGGTCAAAATCATATACTACATCTTTCTCTGTAACTTCCTTTTTTAAATTCTCAATTATTTCCTCTTTTTCATCGTCGATTAAAATCATAATATGTGGAAGCTCTAAAGAAGCATTCTCTCGTACTTTAAGTCTAGGTGGAATCCTTTCTATTACTGTTTTTTCTGTTGCTCTAATTAATGACTGTGAGCCTTTTTCATAAGAATAATCTTCTAAATCGACCATTCCAATAAGACCCTCTCTTATTCTTCCATCACTTTGTCTTCTCTCCAAATATATCATTGAATCAGTAAGTTCTTCAAATAAATCACTATCGACATACTCTTTCATTACCGAATTAATTTTATTTATTCTCTTTTCGACATCATCTTCTTCTAAAAATATTTCCGGTAAAGTAATTCGAAGTGTTGATGGCGCATCACCTACTATTTCTTCTACCTCTTTCCAATATTCAGGCTCACTAGTATATTGGTCGCATGCTACGACACTCCACTTTGTCATATCGACATTCTTTGGAATTAATATATTTGCTTTTTTAAATGGTACCATAACAGTATCCCTCCTTCTCTTAATTTATATCTTAACAAATTTATCTCTAAAAGTAAATTAACTATTTATAATTTCTTTAATAACTTCTCTCTCGTCATAATGAGTCTTCTTACCATTCTTATCTTGATATGTTTCATGTCCCTTTCCAAGTAAAAGAATAATATCACCCTCCATGGCATTATCTATTGCATACTTAATCGCATCTGTTCTATTAGCTATCTTAATATACTTACCATTTGTCCTTTTAATGCCAATTTCAATATCATTCATAATATCATTGACATCTTCCATTCGCGAATTATCTTCAGTAATAATTGTCAAATCAGCATACTTACCTGATACTTCTCCCATATCAAATCTTCGATCGCGACTTCGATTGCCACCCGCTCCAAAAAGACTTACTATTCTCTTCGGATGATAGGCTTTCATTGTCGTCAAAATATTTTCCATTGCTACCCCATTGTGAGCATAATCGATAATGACACTATATTTATCTGATACCGGAACAATTTCTACTCTTCCTTTAACCGCTACTTTAGATAGAGCCACTTTCATACTGTCAATATTACAACCCAATAAATATGCTACCGCAATAGCACAAACACCATTATATACAGAAAACTCTCCCGGTGTATTAATAAGGAAAGTATCATTAATTACCCCTTTAATATTTACTTCAACCCCAATAAAATGTTCTCTTCGAAATAATTTAAAACCATCTATTCTAAAATCAGCCTTATCATCACGACCAAAAGTATGAATATCACATGTACTATTCTTAACCATTCTTTCATAGTAAGAATCATCAATATTAAATATTCCTTTTTTACATTGCTTAAAAAGTAAACTCTTCGAATAAATATAATCATCCATATCAGAATGCTCTCCATCACCAATATGATCCCTAGTCAAATTCGTAAATATTCCATAATCAAATAAAATTCCTTCAACTCTTCCAACTTTTAAAGCTTGCGAAGAAACCTCCATGACGATATATTTAACTCCAGCATCGACCATTTCCCTTGCATATTTTTGAATTTCATAAGATTCAGGTGTCGTATTAACCGTTTCATAATGTTTATCATCATAAAATATTCCCATTGTTCCAATAACACCAGTTTTTTTATTATCTTCTTCCAAAATATTTTTAATCATCCACGAAGTAGTTGTTTTCCCTTTCGTTCCCGTAATAGCAATCGATACGACATCTTCAAAAGGTCTACTAAAAAAATTACTTGCCATATACGATAAACTCTTTCTCGTATCGTCAACCTCAATAACTGTCACATCATCTAAAATTTCCATCTTTTTATCTATTACTATTACTTTAGCACCACTTTCGATAGCCATATCTATATAATCGTGCCCGTCACTATTTTGTCCTCTTAAAGCAATAAATAAATCTCCTTTATTTACTTTTCTTGAATCATATATAATGTTCTTTACCTCAGTATCTAAACTTCCCTTTACAAGTTTATAATTAATATTATCTAAAATATCTCTAACTGACATAGTTCACCTTCTTCTAATAATATTATATAATATCTCCTAAAATTAGCAAGTATAAAATATTCTATTAAACAAAAAACCTCAAAGTACTTTTTGAGATTTTAAAATATTCTAATTATGGAAGTTCAATTTTCTCTATTTTTAATTCTTCCTTAAATATTTCTTTAAAATTAACTAATTCTTTTGCTATAACATCAGGATAAACTGCTTTCGTTGTACTTACAGCATCATATATATTTTTAAAATTAATCGTTCTTCTATTTTCATAAATTGCATTGGAAAAACATTGTCTAAGTATTACTAGAGCAATATCAGGATATCTCGAAGATATTTCGTATACCCTTTTAAATTCCGTAGTCATACCCACAATAAATTTCATTATTTTCTCTTTAATAAAATCAGTATAAGGAAGTATTACTCCCGTTTGCTTCTCCAATTTAGGAAGCGTCTTCATGAGAATCTCAACTGTCATTTCTTCCGTAGGTTCAGAGACATCAACTTTCTCAAATCTTCTAAGAAAGGCTTTATCTCGCATAATATATTGTTCGTATTCATAAGTTGTCGTTGCTCCTATCATTTTAATAGTTCCTCTACTTAAACCTTCCTTAAACATATTAGCAAGATCTAATGCTCCTTGTGCGTCACTTCCAATTAACGTATGAATCTCATCGATAAATAATATTACTTTTTCTCTATTTTTTAATTCTTCAACTAATTTTAATACCCTATTTTCTTCTCCGTTAGTATTAATGAGAGCTGTCGTATTTACTCTGTATATCGTATAACCCTGTAATGCTTCTGGTACTTCATTTCTTTGAATACGATATGCCAGTCCTTCAACTATAGCCGTTTTACCAATACCAGGTTTACCTACTAAAACAGCAGATTTTTCTGGAGTAAGAAGGACAAGTATTAATTTTTTAATCTCATCATCACGTGCAATAGCGGGATTAGTAATATAAGTAACATCTGTCAAATTGTCCGCAAATCTATCTAATATCGATTCCATCTATTTCACTCCTATCATAGTAAGAAAAATTAAAACAAAACCCGTAAGCAATATTGATGATAAAAATATTGCATCTAAAAATCCCCCTCTAGTTCTCTTTCGATAATCATAATACATCTTATATTTTCTATTTGTCATAATTTTCTCCTAATACAAATCACTAAGCCTCTTTGCTATATTTTCATCATTAATAGACTTAATAATTTCTTCAAGTTTTATTCTCTTTTTATATAATCCTAACTTTTCTTCATAAAAATTAAGTCTATCTTCACTATTTTTAATATTCTTATGAATAGCATTTCTACTTAAACCTGTATTTTCACTTATTTCACCTAAAGATAAATTATTAAAATAATAATCTTCAAAATATTCCCTCTGCTTATCACTCAAAAGCTCTCCATAAAAATCATAGAGCATTATCAAATAATTAACTTCTTCCATTAATAAACCTTAACTAATGTATAAATAACTTCTATTACTATAAGTAATACACCGAGAGAAAAAAGTACATACACCATTGTCTTTTTATTTTCATCTTCAATATAGTAATAGCAGATACAAAATAAGAATAAAGCAAAAGATATAAGTGCAGCGGGCATGAATAAATCATTAGTAACTGCAAAAAATAAAAGTATTAGAAAAACTATTCCCACAATCGTCGTAATGACAAGTTCTACTTTTCTTAGCTTATCACTATCGACCATTTTATATTTTTCCTCTTTTTTCTTCTTTTTATTATTTTTTTCCTTATTTTTATCAACATTCTTATTTTTTACTTTTACATCTTTATCTTTAGCATTACTTTTTTTATCCTTTTTTTCTTCTTTTTTCATAATAATCTCCCTTTCTATAAATCTTTAAACAATCCATAAATATATTTTTCAATATCAAATGGTTCCAAATCTTCTTCTTTTTCTCCTAATCCCACAAACTTTACCGGTATATTTACTTCTTCTCTAATGGCAAGAACAATTCCCCCTTTAGCGGTACCATCTAATTTTGAGAGAACAATTCCCGTAATATCAGTAACATCATTAAAAGCTTTAGCTTGTGCTATTCCATTTTGTCCTGTTGTCGCATCGATAACGAGAAGTGTCTCATGAGGAGCATCTGGTATCAGCTTTTTAATAACACTGTTAATTTTACCAAGTTCGTTCATCAAATTAACCTTATTTTGAAGTCTACCAGCAGTGTCGATTAATACGACATCATAATTTTCTTTCAAAGCTATATTAACTCCATCATATACAGTCGCCGAAGGATCTTTTGAATCAGTACTAACGACAGGTACATCAATTCTTTTCCCCCATTCAATAATCTGTTCTACTGCTCCCGCTCGAAAAGTATCACCCGCTACTAGTAGGACTTTTTTCCCCTCTTTTTTAAGTTTACTAGCTATTTTTCCAATACTAGTAGTCTTTCCGACACCATTTACACCGACAAATAAAATTACTGTCGGTCCATTATCGCTATATTTTATCTTACTATCTAATATACCGCTATCGATATACATAATCATCAGTTCATCGACAATGATTTCTTTCAAAGTATCAGTATCTTTTATTTTTTCTTCCTTAACCCTATCTTTAAGCTTATCGACAAACTTCATTACCGTATTAATACCAATATCAGCCATAATTAAGATATTTTCTAATTCTTCAAAATAATCATCATCAATATTTCGATATTTTTTTGATAAATTACTTATTTCTGTAGTAAATTCCCGTCTTGTCTTTGTAAGACCAGTATCATACTTTATAGCTTCTTTATCTTTACTAAAGGCCTTCTTTATTTTATCAAATAATCCCATAAAACCTCCTTCAAATATCATTATATTTTTATTTTCTTCTTGACAGCTTCCCTATTTTTATTCTTCCAATAAATCGTTTCCGAACGAAGACAATTTAACTTAAACTGAAAAGGATTTTTCGTCATACTAGCATAAGCACTCATTTTTAATTCTGGGGTCAAATCCTTTTCGTCGATCATAACCATATAACCACATTTCGGGCAGACAGTATAATATTGCACCATAGTATCTCCAAAATAATCGACACATAAAACAGTAAAAACATTATCTTCATTTAAAGAAATAATATTTCCACAACCATGCTGAACAAATCTGCTATAGGCAAAATCATCATCATCCATACACTTAATATTAACAGTTTTGTCACTCACTACATTCACAACCTTTACCATTAAAGTATAACATCTTATTATTGAAATGTAAAGAAAAAGAAACTATTTTGCTTCTTCCGAAGCCCTAGTTTCTCTTATAACTGTAACTTTAATTGTACCAGGATACTTAAGTTCATTTTCTATCTTTTCTTTTATTTCTCTAGCTAGCTGATGTGCCGTTAAATCATCAACTTCTTCCGGTTTAACCATAACTCTAAGTTCTCTGCCAGCTTGAATTGCATAAGCCTTGTCGACACCGGGCATCTTATTACCTATTTCTTCTAACTGCTCTAATCTCTGAATATAATTTTCCGAAGAATCATTTCTTGCTCCCGGTCTCGAAGCAGAAATAGTATCGGCAATAGCCACTATCGAAGAAATAATACTTGTAGGCTCAACATCACCATGATGTGAAGCAATAGCATTTATTACCACTTCATCTTCGCCATATTTCTTTGCTAAATCGACTCCAATTTTTACATGACTACCTTCCATTTCAAAGTCGATAGCTTTTCCAATATCGTGAAGAAGTCCTGCTCTCTTAGCCAAATTAACATTTTCACCAAGTTCCGAAGCAAGTATACCTGCCAAATTAGCTACCTCCATCGAATGACTTAAAGCATTCTGTCCGTAACTGCTTCTAAAATGAAGTTTTCCAACTATTTCCACTAGCTCTGGATCCATTTTCGATAGACCGAGCTCGTATAGAGCATTTTTACCATACTCCTTAATAGCTTGTCTGACATCCGCACATGTTTTAGCATATAATTCTTCAATTCTAGCAGGATGTATTCTACCATCTTTAATTAAAGTTTCCAAAGTAAGTCTCGCTATTTCTCTTCGTAAAGGATCGAAACTAGAAATAACTATCGCCTCTGGCGTATCATCAATTATCAAATCGACACCAGTAACCGATTCTATCGTCCTAATATTTCTACCTTCTCTACCAATTAATCTACCTTTCATCTCGTCGTTAGGTAAAGTAATAACTGAAACTGTCTGCTCACTCGTAATATCAGCGGCATATTTTTGCATTGTTCCGACAAGCAATTCTTTCGATTTTTCTTGAACTTCAAGTTTTGCTTCTGCTTCCATTTCCTTTATATAAGCTGCCATCTCTTTTGTCATCTTTTCTTCGACAGCTTTCATTATAGCATCCCTTGCTTGTTCCTTAGTATACTTTCCAATCTTTTCCAATTCTTCAAGTTCTTTTCTTTTTAATTCTTCCATTTCTTCTTTTGCATCTTGAATTTTTTGTTGTTTTTCTAATAGACCATTTTCTCTTTCTTCGAGAGAATTCTCTCTATTTTGAAGAGCAACATCTCTTCTATCGATATTATTTTCTCTCTGTAAAAGTCTATCTTCTTGATCTTTAATTTCTTTCTTTTTCTCTTTAATTTCTTTGTCAGTATCCATTTTTAATTTATGGATTTCTTCTTTTGTCTCAAATAGAGAGTCTCTCTTAATCTTATCAGCATCTTTTTTAGCATTATCTATTATTGAATCAGCTTTTTTCTGGTCTTTCTTTTTTCTTAAAAAGTTAATAACAAATATTGAAACTAACCCTAAAATTAATCCAAGAACAAATAGTAAAATGGAGAAAACTGTTTCACTCATCATATCGCCTCCATTCTAAATTCATTTATAGAAAAAATTATTTAATTTTAATTTAAACTATACAAATTAATTGTATCTTAGAAATTTCCCCTTGTCAAGTAATTTAATTTCAAAAACATCTTTCCAAAGACAGAAAAAAAGAAAGACAATACCCATTATCTTTCTAAAAATTTCTTTGCCGTTCTAACCATTTGTGCTGAATAGCCCATTTCGTTATCGTACCATGCTATTACTTTAATCATCTGTTCGTCCAAATTATTTACTATTTTTGTTAACGATAAATCGACAATAGCTCCATAAGTACTACCGATAACATCCGAAGACACTATTGGATCAAAAGTAGCTTTTATCGTTTCATTTTGATTATCTAAAAACACCTTATTAATCTCTTCTTCCGTCGTATTTTTATTTAAAGTAAGAGATAAGTCGATAAGAGAACCATCAGGAACAGGTACTCTAATTGCTCCTCCCGATAATTTTCCATCTAACTCCGGAAGTACTTTTCCAATTGCACTAGCGGCCCCAGTCGAAGTAGGAATAATATTCATTGCACATGCTCTTCCTCTTCTCTCTTTAATACCTTTTTTATGAGCCACATCGAGTGTCACTTGATCGTTAGTATAGGCATGAATTGTCGTCATAAAACCTTTACTCACTCCAAAATTATCTTGAAGTACTTTAAGTACTGGTGCAAGACAGTTTGTCGTACAAGAAGCCGCTGATAAAATATTATCATCACTACTTATAATATCATCATTTACATTATAGACAACTGTTTTAACATTTCCTTTACAAGGAGCACTGACAAGTACTTTTTTAGCTCCTGCTATAATATGCTTTTTAGCATCATCTTCCTTAGTAAATTTTCCCGTACATTCAAATACCAAATCAATATTCATTTCTTTCCAAGGTAAATTCTTTGGTTCTTTTTCCGCTAATACCTTAATCTTTTTGCCATCTACTATAATTCCCTCTTCATCGAAAGTAATATTCTTTTCATAATTACGATGATTTGTATCATATTTAAGTAAGTAAGCAAGTTCTTCTGGACTAGATAAATCATTTATCGCTACGACATCAAAAAAATTATCTTCTTCCATTAATCTAAATACAAGTCTTCCAATTCTTCCAAAACCATTAATTGCTATTTTCATAATCTTTATTCCTCCTATTCATAATTATATAACATAAATTCTAAAAAACAAATATTTTTACAAGTATTTTACACTTCATCATGTAGTGAATTATTGATACCACCCGCTATAACATCTGTAAGTCTATCGATTAAAAAATCAATTTCTTTAGGTGTAACAATAAAATTATAATTAAGAGAACTTAAGACTTCGTATATTAAGCTCTGTCTATCACTATCAGATAATTCCCCAATCATTCCACTAATTTCCTTTTTCTCTTCCAAAGATAAATCTTTATCTCTAATTTTATCTGCATAATTACTTCTACTAAAAATAAGTTTATTCTTACTTTGATTATCTTTTATATAAGATATATGTTTGAATAAATAATTAATTGTATCATATACAATAATAGAGGACTCGACAACCGTCGGAACTCCTATGGCAATAACAGGAATCCCCATTGTATCAAAGCTTATTTCTCTTCGCATATTTCCAACCCCACTTCCCGGATGAATTCCCGTATCTGTAATTTGTATACTCTTATTAATTCTATCGATTGATGAAGCAGCTAAAGCATCTATCACTATTAAAAAGTCCGGATGAATTTCCTTAACTAATGACGACACAATCGAAGAAGTTTCAATTCCCGTATTTGCCATTACCCCCGGACTAATTGAAGATACACATCTAACTCCTTTCTTAACATCCTCTTTTAATACAAATAAATATCTCGTTACAACAATATTTGCTATTACTTTTGGCCCCAAACTATCTGGCGTACTCTTTTCATTACCAAGTCCAATTATTAACACTGAAGCATCACTACTAATATTAAGTTTATTTAGCATATCTTTAAGTTCACAAGAAAAAGCATCCGTAAGTTTATCTTTATTTCCCGTATCTGTAATATCTTTAAATTCTATTGTCACATAATTACCCTCTTTTTTAGACAGAAGTTTCCCATTATCTTTATCGACAAAAACTTTCGTAACTTTAATATCATCAGAAGTTTTAATATCTTTCTCGATATCAACACTCTTATTTTCAATCGAATCCAGTATTAAATCCGTCCTAATTTCATAATTTTTCAAATCAATTTCATGTCCCATCATCTTCACCAATAATATTTTTTCCAAAAAACGCCGAAAATATTTGCTTTTTTACTAATTTTTTGATAGAATTATAATTAGTTTTGGAAGGAGGAACTTTAATGGCAAATGTTAAAAATGCAAAGAAAAAAATTATTCAAATAAAAAAAGTAACTTTAGCCCATCAACAATTAAAGTCCACTGTTAAAAATGCTATTAAAAATACCGACAAAGCAGTAGCAGCGGGTAACAAAGAGGATGCCGAAAGATACTTAAAATTAGCTATTAAATCGTTAGATAACGCAAAAGTAAAAGGCCTAATTCATAAAAATAAAGCTGACCGTGAAAAATCTCGATTAACTAAAAAAGTAAATACTATGGAAGCAAAGTAGTTACTTTTTTTTATATTTATAACAAAAAACTACAAAGTTATGATATCTCAATATCACTTTTGTAGTTTTTTAGCATATAGATAAAATCACAAATATTTCTTTAATACTTCTACACTAGTCTCTTGCATAGTAACATATTTTGAAACAATCTCTGAAACCTCTTTATCGATATTCTTTTTATTTAGTATTTTTCTCCCTTCGATAATTCCCATATTGACTCCTTGAAGGAGAAGTTCCGCTATTTTCGAATTACTAGTATCAGTCATTGTTTTCATCTCGATACCCGACCATGTCATAACTTTATTCATAAGACTAGTTTCATGAGGTTCTCCATCATTATATTTAGGATAGACACTCTCAATTCTTTCGGCAAGACTTTGATAATCAGAATACATCTTATCTAAAACATCTTTTAATTTCTTATCGTCTACCTTATCGAGCACAAAATTAACAGCATCCATTCCCATAGAAGCCCCTTTGTGAATTTCATCTAGAGCATTAATGTCTTCTTTTTCCATATTTAATCCCTCACTTTTATTATGATAATAATTAAACTTTTTATACTATCTATTTTAAAAAAAGAAAGAGAAACAAATTCTCTTCCTACATCATATTTTCTAGGTCATCTATGGCTTTCGTTTTAGCAGAGTTCATTTTTCTAACCCATTTTTTCATTTTACCACTTTTTATACTCTGGTATAGTGCGGCACTACCGACACCCATACCGATACCCATTAAAGCCATACCCATTTTGGATTTCATATGTTTACCTCCTTAAAATATGACTAATATCAAATATAAATAATTTGATACACTAATATTATTGTCATCTAATAATATTTTATACACTATATTTATCAATAATAAAATCTTTTAAAGTTGTCTTTCTATTATCGACGTAATCATTATTAATACCATATATAAAAGAATTAGCATCTCCAACAATTATAAGACTTTTCTTAGCTCTCGTAACACCCGTATAGACAAGTTTATTGTAGAGCATTCTCTTAAATGAAGGAGTAATTGGCATAATAACCGTATCAAATTCACTACCTTGTGCCTTATGAATACTAATCGCATATCCATGCCTAAAATTACCAAACTTATCAGGAGTATATTCGACTACATTGCCATCATAATTAATATTAATCTGGTTAGTTACCTTTTTCCCATCCGATACAATTATATTTTCAATATAGCCAATATCTCCATTGTAGACATTATTATCAGTATCATTGACAAGTTGTAATACCTTATCACCTTCTCTAAATATAACATCTCTTAAATTAATTTCTCTCTTCTTATCACTCTTTGGATTAAAAATCTCTTGAAGCATTATATTCAAATTATCAATACCATTAATCGACTTATACATTGGAGCAAGTACCTGTAGTTCTCTATCTGTAAGTCCCTTTTTTACTGCTCTACCTACTATATCTTTAATTATTTCCAAAGTATTATCATTATTACCATTTACAAATAAATAATCATCTTTTTTCAAAAATAAATCTTCACTAATATTCTTCTCTTTAATATCATAAGCCAAATTCAAAATGTAAGAGCCTTCTGTCTGCCTATATATTTGATTTAATTTAATTACCGGAAGACAATCACTATCTATCAAATCTTTAAGTACTTGTCCCTCAGAAACACTAGGCAGTTGATAATAATCGCCAACTAAAATAAGTTTCGCATTTCTCTTAATCCCCTTAAGTAAAGCCTCCATAAGGAGAGTATCTATCATACTAACCTCATCTACTATTATATATTTTTCTCCATTTGGAGAATATTCATCAACCTCAAAAGTATTTGTATCTTTGTCCCATCCCAAATATTTATGAATAGTTGATGCCGGTATACCAGTTGTCTCCATCATCTTTTTAGCGGCTCTTCCAGTAGGAGCTAATAATGCTATATCGCTAACTTTAAGTTTTTGTTCCTTCATAATAATTCTAACAATAGCCTTAATAATTGTCGTCTTCCCCGTTCCCGGTCCTCCAGTTATTATCGTAATATTATTATTTACTCCCGCATAGATAGCTTTCTTTTGAATATCATCATAAGATATCTTATTAAATTTATCATTATCGATATGTCTATTAATATCTGTATTTCCCGTAACAGTCATATCATTTAAAAAGCAAAGTCTCTCCGCAATATACTTTTCAGCATCATAAAACTTTTTTAAATAATATCTTCCTTCAGTAATAATAATCTTTTTTTCCTTTATAAGTTCCATCATTAAATAATCAAACTTTTCTGGAGTAATACTGACATAACTAGATAGATTAAAAGCAATTTCTTCATTTGTCAAATACGTATCACCATTATTAAAACATAAACTTTTCATAACATAAATAATAAGAGCCTTTACTCTTCTATCATCTGTCTCCTCTATTCCCATATTAATAGCGATTTCATCTATTTTCACAAATGGCATTTCATCACTTTCAATGAGACTATATATATTAGTATTGACTGTATCTAATATTTTATTATCATATCTATTGAGTAGAGATAACGATTCTTTCATTTCAAAACCCAATTTAGTAAGTTCTAGTACGACACTTGAAGTATTTTGATAATCTTTTAAAACATTATAAATTCTATCGATTCTCTTCTCGGTAAGTCTCGGTATCAATTGAAGACAGTCTTTGTTTTCTAGTATCTTATTTATGGCATCTTCTCCCAAAGTATCGACAATTTTTTGCGCTGTTTTCTCTCCTATTGGAAATAAATCACTCGATAAAAAAACAATTAATTCCTCTTTTTTCGTAGGAAGGACAATCTCAAAAGAATCGGCCGCAAACTGTCTACCATACTTATTATGATTTACTATATTACCATATAATACATATTCTTTCTTTTCATCTAATATCGGAAGAACACCCGTTATATTAATAATATCTTCTTTTATATCAACATTACTTTCTTTAACTCTAAATAAACCGACCATATAACCATTCATCTCGTTGCGGTATATCTGTTTATATAGTTTACCTTTAATATAACTCTTTTCTTCCATTTTTACCTCCAGCCTTTTTCTCCATAATTATAACAATTAATAAGTTTAAAGTAAAGATTAATTTACTAATATTTTAAAACAAAAAAAGAACTATCCTTTTTTCTTTTTTTGATAGTTCATAATTAAATTACTTGTCTTATACAAATAGTCAATCATCTTATTAATCTTAATACACATCTTGTACTGGTCGTTTTCCATCTCTATCTTAAAAGGCATAGCCATATAACTAAATAAAAGTAACTTTTCATCTTCTTTTAAAGGGTAAAATCCCTCATAATAATGAAATAAATCATCAAAATCAAATTCCAAATAATGATTCTTATAAAATGAAAGCAAATCATAAATAGGACTATCTATTCTACTCTTATTCCAACTAATCAAATAAGGTTTTTCATTCTTTATATAATGTTCCAAATTAATATTATTGTGAATATTAACTACTCGTTCATTTTTATTATCTTCCTTTTTTTTATACCATTCCTCGAGTGAATCCCTCGAATAATATATACTCTCAAAGATAATATTAATATTTCTTGCAATCAAATATGAAGAAGGTGACATATATACTTCCTTTTCAATTAACGTAATAAGGTCATTATAATAATTATACAAATAATCCAAATTCATAATCATGTCTTCATATATTTCTTTGACATGATTTATGTCGACTTCTCGATAAAAAGTTGTTTTACTATGTAATAGACTAAGTAGATGAGTTAAATCCATAGCCTTCTGCTCTCTAGGCTCATAAATATCTTCGATAAAAGGATACACTTCATAATCATCAAATAAATCGAGAAGCTCTGGAAAATAATCAAAAGACCTCGATTTCAAATATTTATAAATATTTTCCAGATTACTATTCTTCCGATTTTTAATAACTATTTTATCGTCAATTATCTTAGCATTCGATTTAATAGTAAGTCTCTTGGGAGATACTTTATATTTATCTATTACTCTCCTTATATCATTATTCACATTTTTTCGGTACTATTACCTTATCACCCGGTTTAATTTCTGTAATATCGTTATAGTCCTCTAATTCCTCTTTTGTAACACCATATTTAGAAAGTATTTTATCGATTGAATCATCTTCTTTTACAATATAGACATAATATGTAGAATAAGTTTCTGTATCATCTAAATTCGAAAACAAGTCACTAGTAGAAATCATATTATCATTTTCTATTGGAAGTTCTTCAGTTTTCTTATCTTCAAATAAAATACTCGGACTAAAAATTGTTTCATCTCTCTCTTTCTCATCTAACCTCAAAGTATTATCTTCACTAGTATCAGTTTCTTCCTTTACTACCTCTAATACTTCTTCCTCTTTATCTTCTAAGTCTTCTGTATTATCTTCTCTATCTTCCGAAGAACTAGTATCATCTTCTTTCAAATTACTATCTTCATCCACAGTACCTGTAACTTCCAACTTTATTTCCGATTCTGGTAGATAATCAGCTTCAATAAACAAATCAATATTTACTTTTAAAGTATCTTCATTTATAATGTCGTAATAAAAATCCTCAATATCAGCATTAACTGTCTTTATATCATATCTCGGATCAAGTGTAATATCAAATGGTAAATCAAAAGAAAAATCCTCTCTATTTATCGACCCCTCATTCATTTTATAATCTCCAGTAATATGAAATACTCCCGATACGATACCATCATCACTAATATCAATATCTCTCTCTAATGATATCGAAGTAATATCACATACCTTTGTTTTAAACGGAAGTTCTTTCTTAAATGGTATAATCTGTTTCATAATCACTCTTCCTTTCACTACAAGATATGAAAAGAAAGAACATAATATGAAAAAAAGTAGACTATTAATCTACCATTTTTTCTAATATCTTTAAGTTTTTCTTAAGTTTAATTTTATAACTAAAATGACCCTCTTTTATATTACCTAAAATCATTTTAATTGTCTTAAGCTCCTTTATACACTTTTCTCTGAATAAATTATCACTATTCTTTAATAATATCGGTCCCAAATAAAGTTCTTTATAATTATACTTTTTCTTTCCTCTTTTAAATCTAATTACTGTATAAATAATACCTTTATCTTTAACTAACTTTTCATTATCGATATAGTACCCCATTATCGTAATATTCTTTCTAATAAAATACAAATCTGTATTACTTTGAATAATAATATCATCTACATTAGTAAGTTTATCTTTAGCATACTTTAAAATTCCGACAATCGTATTAGCACCCATTCCCGAAATAATTACCGTATCTATTTCATCTTTATTTACAACTTCTAAACCATTTCCCAATCTAGTATCAATTCTATCTTCAAGTTTTGCCTCTTTAACATTTTTAATCGCCGTATTCAAAGCATTAGCATTAATATCACTAGCAATAACTTTATTTTTATTACATCTTTCCGCTAAAAAGATTGATAGTAGAGCATGATCGCATCCAATATCGATAATCTTTTTATTATCTGGAACAAAACTTGCAATTACTTCAAGTCTTTTCGATAATTTATTCATTTAAGAAATCCTTAAGTTTTCTACTTCTCGATGGATGTCTGAGTTTACGAAGTGCCTTCGCTTCAATTTGTCTAATTCTCTCTCTCGTTACTCCAAACATCTGCCCTACTTCTTCCAAAGTTTTACAGCAGCCATCATCAAGTCCAAATCTAAGTCTAAGTACTTGTTCTTCTCTTTCCGTAAGAGTAAGGAGAACATCTGAAATTTCTTCTTTCAACATTTCATGAATAGTAAAATCTTCAGGAGACATATTACTTTCATCAGGTACAAAATCACCTAAATGTGAATCTTCTTCTTCTCCAATAGGAGTCTCTAAAGACACAGGATCTTGAGCGATTTTAATAACCTCTCGAACCTTTTCAGGCGTCATATTCATCTTTTCTGCCAACTCTTCATCTGTTGGTTCTCTATTTAATTCAAGTGTCAACTGTCTCTGAAATCTCGAAAGCTTGTTAATTGTTTCAACCATATGAACTGGAACTCTAATTGTCCTAGCTTGATCGGCAATTGCCCTCGTAATAGCTTGTCTAATCCACCAAGTAGCATATGTCGAAAACTTGTAACCCTTATTAGCATCAAATTTTTCGACAGCCTTCATAAGTCCAATATTACCCTCTTGAATCAAATCCAAGAAAAGCATTCCTCTTCCAACATATCTCTTAGCAATTGATACAACTAGACGTAAATTTGATTCGGCAAGTCTATTCTTCGCCATTTCATCACCGGAAGCTATCTTTTCCGATAGTTCACTTTCCTCATCAAGAGATAACAAACTAATTTTACCAATTTCTTTCAAATACATTCTGACAGGATCATTAATAGTAAGTTCTTTAGCAATATTATCATCTTTTAAAATATCTTCGAGACTACCACCGCTAGCTTCGTCGTCAGAATCATCATCTAAATCAGATTCTGATACAATACTGATATCATTTTCGATAAGAGAATTATAAAGCTCATCAAGTAAATCACTTCCAATTTCGAGTCCCTTTAATTCTTCCGCTAATTCTTCATAAGTAATAAATCCAAGTTCCTTACCTTTTTTAATTAAATTTTCTTTTCTTTCTTCAAAATCTTTAATTTCTGGTATCATCTTTTCTCACTCCCCTTATTTCCATAATTTCTCCAAGTATTTTAGCTTGTTTTAAAGGATCTTTTTCTTCTTTCATCATTTTTGTCAGTTCATCTATTTTCTTCTTTTTATAATACTCACTTATAACAAAAATATAATCTTCTATTTCTTCTACCTGAAAATCTTCCTTTATATTCATAGCTAAAATATCTTTTAAGGTTCCTAATAATTCATCTGAAAAAGATATATAACTAATAAAATCAGCGACATTTATTATACCATATTTATGAAAATAGTAAATAATTTCATTCGATAAATCTCTAATATTTTTTGTTGGAAAGTACCCAACTCTTTTTTCTACCATATTGAGTACTGTACTACTTTTAAGCATATAGTATATGAGATTATTCTCCGCTTTTCTATATCTATCATAAGTTTTCTTTACCTTTATTTCTTCTTTTTTTATCACTCTATTTTTTGTCTTAAAATCATCATACTTTTTTCGTATCGTTTCATATTCGACATTAAAATTAGTAGCAATTTTTTTTAAATTAAGTTCTACGACAATATCATCTTTTTCATTAGCAATCTCTTTAATCGCAGAATTAATATAGTTAGATATATCTCTAGCATCTCCTAAATTTTTATCTTTTTTTAAGATTTCCATTTTATATTCAATTACACTGACAGCCAAATCAATTTGCCGAAGGAAAGCATCTTTTCCCTCTTTCAAAATATACTCGTCAGGATCCATATTATCAGGTAATCTAACTATTCTAATATTAACTCCAGTATCTAAAAGAAGCTCAATTGCCGATAGCGTTGCCTTCTCTCCGGCAGTATCCCCATCAAAACATAAAATAATATTATCGGCCATATTCTTCAATACATTTCTATGATCTCTTGTAAGAGCAGTTCCCATTGTAGCAATACAGTTATTAATACCCACTGTCGAGGCCCTGATAACATCCATCTGCCCTTCCATGATTATTACAGTATCATTCTTTTTCAAATGCTCTTTAGCAATATGATAATTATATAGTATTTTACCCTTTTTAAATTTATCAGTTTCCTTAGTATTCACATATTTCGAAGTATCTTTTGTATTATATATTCTACCCGAAAAAGCAACCGGATTTCCACTCAAATCATATATCGGAAACATGATTCTATTAATAAAAACATCTTTCCCGTTATCATTAGTAAGACCTATATCATTTAATTTCTGAATAGAATACTTCTTATTTACCAAGTAATCCGTCAAAGATACCTTTTGAATTGATAGACCAATACCAAATTTTTTAATTGTATCTTTGCTAATTTTTCTATTTTCTAAATACTCTACAGCATTCTTTCCCAAACTAGTAAATAAACTATTTTGATAAAACTTATTAGCCAGTTCATATATTTCAAAATAATCATCTTTCTTATTATCTACTAATTTATCACTATTTGAAATATTAATACCAGCTTTTTCTCCTAGTAATTGTACTGCCTGAATAAACGAAATTTTTTCAAAGTCCGCTACAAAAGTAAACACATTACCCGTAGCTCCACAAGAAAAACAAGTAAATATTTGCTTTTCAGGACTTACACTCATACTTGGCGAATGATCGTCATGAAAAGGACAAACTCCAATATAATTTTTTCCTTTTTTAGTAAGATTGACATATTTTGATACTACTTCTACTATATCAGTTCTATTTCTTATTTCATTAATGATTTCATTACTGATATAAGCCATAGCATCACTCCTTACAAAAAACCAATATAATTATATAACAAAAGTCCTTTTTTGTAAAGAAAAATTTTATACCCCCCAAACGAGCAAAAAGATAAAGTATGTCTCTATCTTTTTATTTTTAATTATTATAAATTTATAAACACAATTTTCTTATCTTTCCCTTACTACTATCAGTATATAATTTTAAATCATTATTATCACAAGTGCTATAAGGTCTCTTCCTATATTGTTCTATACTCTTTTCAGAGAGAGGAGTATTTCTAAATAGAGCTCTATTGTAAAGAAACGAAGATGCCGATACATTTCTCAAATGTTCTGGATTATCATCTTTCTCGCATATCATTACTTCTTTACTGACAACTGAACTATTACCTTCTCTAACCATTTTATCACAGTCTAAATTCATATATTTTGCCTTAATTAAACTATCATCAAAAACAAAAGTTCCAGTATTGATATTAAGTTCATTTATTCCAACTGTCGCATTATAAAATTCCGTTCTACTATCTCCATTTGTCTTTCTTATTAACATGCAGACATTATTATCTTTATTACATTTTTCAGATATAATTTTTTCATCAATTAAGACTACTTTTGAAGCTTCAATTGAATAAAAAGCTTTTTCATCTTGAAGTCTTAATTTCTTAAGTCTATTATTAGCTAAATATTCATTTTCACTTAAAATAACACTACCATTTTTACCAGCACTGATGTTTATCTCATCATAAAACTTACATCCATAAAATTCAAAATTTATTTTCTCGCCATTTTCATGAATAATATTTATAAATGAAGGAAAGCTTATCTCACCAAAATTAACTACTAATGGTATTTGATTACCAGAAATATTAAGTGTATTACCACTTTTCTTTAAATACCTATATAGCTTTTCACTATCGACAAAACATATAGCACTATTTCCAATTATTTCAATCTTTCCTATATTATGAACTACTTTTTTAAGTTTTCTCATAGCTACTAATTTACTAGTAATACCTTTTAGAGTTTTAACACCTTCTAAATCTAAACCCGCAGTTTCTTCCATATTTTCACCCACGTAATATAATATGTCAAAATTCTTTTAAAGTCAATAGTTATCTAGCATAACCATATACTTTTCCCTTTTCCAAAGGAACTTCCTTATAATAAAACAAATCCGAAACAGTGACAAAAGAATAACCCATTGAACTTAACATTGGTATAATATTATCTACTGCATTCGCAGTAGCACTATATATATCGTGCATTAAAATAATATCACCATCTTTAACCTTATTCATTACCCTACTGATTATTCTCTTCGAACTATGATTTTTCCAGTCCAATGTATCGACATCCCAAATAATAATAGGCATACCAGCGGCCTTTTTAACCTTTTTATTCGAAGAACCATAACTAGGTCTTAATAATGTAGGGTATTTACCTGTAACTTCAAATATTAATTTACTCGTATCTTCAATTTCCCTTTTTATAACACTTTCCTTGTATTTTGTTAAAAGTAAGTGATTAAAAGTATGATTCCCGATTTCCATACCAGAATCGACCATCTTTTTCAAAGTATTTTCATTACCCTTTATTTTACTACCTAAAACAAAAAATGTCGCGGGAACATTATACTTATTCAAAATATTAAGAATTTTATTTGTATTATAATTAGGTCCATCATCAAAAGTAAGGGCAACTATCTTTCTATTAGTATCAATATTCTTGTATTTAACAAAATCAAACTCATAATTTGTCTTATTAATCTTCGAAGCATTACCACTACTTACATCTATTTCAAACGAATCACTGCCACTAATTACCTTATTATTATCTAAAATATTTCTATAAAAAGTAACATAATAAATATCTTCATCATTATAATAATCATAATCAATAGTAACTTTTTCCTTATCACTATAATTATTAAGATAATCTTTAATATAATTATCTACAATCTCAATATCAAAAAAAGGATAATTAATAGATACCACGTCAGAAGTAATCTCTTTATTTACTACTGTTTTATTATTATCTAAAACTAAAAGTATCAACGATATAAACACCAATGGAAGTAAAAAATATCTTTTTTTCACTTATACATTCACCTATAACCATCTTATGAAAAAAAGACTTCTCTTAGAAGTCAATTACTTATATCATTACCATTAAAAGAAACATTTATAACCTTTCTACTAGCTAGATAATCACACATATGCACGAATCTCTGATATTTATCTTTCGGTATCGGAGTAACTTCATTATTATCAAAATCCTTATTCCATATCCCCATATGTGAAGAAATCATATTATATAAAAGTTCTACTTCATCTTCACTTAACGATAACTTATCTTTATTTTCTCTTACAAAAGAAGCCGCTAATAAAGGATGATCCATTCTCGTATATTTCTCCTTAACTTTTCCACATTTAAATCCATCATGTAAAAGAAGAGCCATTATAATTAAATCTTTTTCTTCATCCGTAAAATTATTTATTCCCGGATTATTCAAAAGCTCATAAGCAATTCTAACCGCTACTTTCGTATGTCTGACAAGTCCGCCATTACCCAAGGCAAAATCAGGATGATACTTGCCTGTTGAAGAAGCAGGTATTTCAAAGAAATAATCAGGTAAATTACTAACTAAGTATTTAATATCTTCTTTCTTCTTAACATCCTTAATATATTCGTACTCTTTCTTAAAATAATCTACCTTTTCCATTTCTCCACCTACTTTTTAATATTAACGTCAACTGTCGTATAAGGAATATTAATTCCCTCTTTATCAAATCTCTTCTTAATAAGCTTTAAAACTTTTCTCTTTACTCCGACATTAGTCATTGCTAAACATGTAATATCGACCATATAAACAATTGATGAACTTCCAAATTCATCGACACCAAGTAATTTATAATCTTTAACATTCTCTACCTTCAATATTTCATCCTTCATATCTAATAAAATTTTCTCTAACTTATCAATATCTGTATCATAAGCCACATTAAGATTTAAAAACAAATCCGCATCAGCCAAATTATAATTAATAACTTCACTGAAAGAAGAATTACCAATACACTTAATTTCTCCAGAAAAAGCTTTTATCTTTGTCGTTCTAAGTCCGAGAGATATAACTGTTCCCTTAAAACCATTTATTTCCACCGTATCGCCAACCGAATATTTATTATCGAAGACAATCGTTATTCCAGCTAGAAAATCTTTCAATATATCTTGAAAGGCAAGTCCAATAACCGCTGCAAAAATACCAAGAGAAGCTATAATACTAGTAGTATCAACTCCATATACATTTAAAATACCAAGGACGACAAAAATCATTATCAAATATTTAAAAATATTTTTACATAGTGAGATAACCGTATCTTTTCTCTTATCTTTATTTTTATGTTTTTTAACTGCCTTATTGACAAATCCAGAAATAATAGCATTCAAAATAATACCCACAATAATATATATAATAGGTAAATAAAATTTATGATTAGTAATAAAATTTATTAATTTTTCCATTTCCTTAACCTCACATCTAAATTATAAAATATTTATAATAATATGTCAATTAACCATTCTAATTATTATTTCATTTGATACATACACATATTCTTTAGCAATTTTAATATAATTACCATCTCTTTCCAAATATCCCATTTTTATCAAATCATTGATATTAAACACATCTTCAATATTGACACCATATTTATCTTTAAATTTTTTTTTATTAACACCCATAAGTTTTCTAAACCCTAGCATAATCTCATTTTCCATTCTCATATTTATATCTTCATAATTCTCTTCTTGTAAGTAATTACCATCTAAATACTTAGTCAAATTCTTAGTATTTGTCCTTCTCACATTATCAATATAGCTTACACTAGATAGACCAAAGCCATAATATTTTTCATTATTCCAATAGACCAAATTATGCTTCGCTTCGAATCCCTCTTTCGCATAGTTACTTATTTCATAGTGAATATATCTATTATCTTCCAAAGTATCTTCAATATATTTATACATTTCATAGTCCAAATCTTCATCTATATTTTTAAAGCCATTTATTTTAAGCATTGTCTTATCTTCAATTATCAAACTATATGCCGATAAATGAGGAATATCTAATTTTAAAAAGTTACTAATATCTTCTTTTATAATATCTACATTATCGTAAGCAGCATAAATTAAATCAATATTAATATTATCAAAGTATTTCTTTATTAGTTTAATCTTTTTAAAAACATCTTCCCTAGTATGCACTCTTCCCAATAATTTAATTATCTCTTTATTAAAAGATTGAACTCCTATACTAATTCTATTCACACCGTACTTTTTCATTATCTTAAGCTTAGCTTCGGTAATAGATTCAACATTTCCTTCGATAGTAAATTCTATATTACCCTTTACTTTAAATATTTTAGTAATTTCTAATAATCTCTCAAGTTCTACTAGAGACAAAGCACTGGGAGTACCACCTCCAATATAGATAGTACTTACTTCTTCCCCCTTATATCTCTCTCTAATTTCTTTCTCTAAATTATCTAAATAACGACAAATATATTTCTTATTATAATATACTTTACAAAAATCACAATAACTACATATCGTATGACAAAAAGGAATATGAATATAAATAGACATAAAAACATAACAATAGACAAACTATTTAATCTATTGCTTCCTCCTTAACTTTTAATTTATTATATTATAAACCCAACTATCAAAATCATCAAGACATAAGAATTAATTCAAATTATAACAATAACTGAATAAAACTATAAATTTATATCATAATAGTAATGGTGATTATATGGATAATATTGACGTACGTGCTTATATCATTAATAATTTCAAAGAAGATACCGAAGAAGACATAAAGTCCTCTATCGAAGAATCAATATCTTCCAAAGAAGAAGACCCACTAATCGGTCTTGGTGTTCTATTTGAATTATTATGGAATAATAGTACTGATGAAGAAAAAAATACCATCTTAAAAAACATCAAAAAAGGTATGTAAAAAGCATCAAAAAGATGCTTTTTTTACATGTCCTTTTTAATAATAAATAGTTCTAAGAAAACATCACCATCACAAGTTCCAAGTTTTATTCCTCTATCTAAATCGGCAAGTTTCGATAAATATCTAATGAGATCCTCTTCACTATAATAATAACTATCACTAAGTAAATACTTAACTCTATATACATTTTTAAATTCCAATATTTTAGCAATATCTTCATTAGATTTTCCGCTATTATATAATCTCTTTACCTGAAATAAAAGTCTAATCTGTGAAGCAATTATCGGTAACATTTGACTAGCATCAAGTCCATTATTTTTAAAATTATTATATAATTTAATAGCCTTTTTATTATCATTTTTTAAAATAGCATTAACTAAATCATATATCGAATCATCAAACTGCTCCATAACGAGCAAATCAATATCATCTTTAAGTATCATTTTCGTATCAATTTTATATAACATTAACTTATCTAATTCATTCTTAATATTATCGATATTTGTCCCACTCTTATTAAGAAAATATTTAACATCACTAAAATTAATCTTATAACCAGCATCTTTCAAATAACTAATAACATAATCACTTAAATATTTATCAGTTATTTCAAGATTTTTCACACTGCCCTTGCTACTTATTAATTTCACAAGTTTTTTTCTCGAATCGATACTATCGCTATTCGAAATAAATATCAAATAACTATTCGGATTATAATTATCAAAATAATCTTCTATTACATTAACATTAGAAACTCCCTTTTTATCACTAAAATAACTTGTTCCATCGATAATAATCATTTTATTTAAAGAAAACATACTGATTGTAAGAGCTTCTTGAATAATTCCATCTACGTCTTCAATATCATAATAAATAACGTCGTTATCTTCTATTTTTAGTTTAATTTTCAAATCATTTATTTCTTTATTCAAGATAGCCTTATCGCCACTATATAGCAAGTAAAAATTCATAAATTAATCACTTTCTTCAACTAAATTACAAGTATAATTTTCTTTTTCATAATAATCCACAAGTTTTTTCAATTCTCTCGGCATAAAATAATCAACTTCGGTATCAATTTTAGAAAAAAGCTTATACGTATAATTATCATCATCAAATTTATAAGTATCTCCATCTTTTATATACTGATAGAAATAACTCTTATCTTTAAATTCTTTATAATAATCATGATTTGTAAATAAATAATCCGTCGTTATATCTATACTGACAATTTCATTTTTATTATTAAATATTAAACTGACATTATCGGTAACACTAGCGGGAATTTCCTCATGTGTATAACTTTTAACACATAGATACTTCTTATCTTTACCCATTAAAAAGTTTGGACCAACAAACAAAAATAAAGCTACCATTAAAATTAATATAAACATGGCAAGTAAAGGAATAGAAACTTTCTTTTTCTTCTTAGGAGCCTCTTCTTTCTTTTCTATTTTAGGTTTCGGAATAGTCTTGTCAGCCAACATTGCCATATCGACATCAATTTTTAATTCATGTTGGTCGATAATCTCTGCCGAATTAATATTACCTAGATTAACAATTTCCCAATCATCATTATTTTTTCCACTGATTATTGATTCGACAAACAATTTAATTACATCTTCCGAATCATCTTTTGAAGTCATAATAATCAAACTATCATTTTTTATAAATAAAGAACCATAATACAATTTTTTATTATCGTAACTATATACAGCATATCTATTTCCACTCTTCTTATTTTTAAAAGCTCCGTAGACATTAATATATGTCGTATCTTGTCCGTAAACAAATTTATAATCATTAACTTTTAAAACTTTCCCAATCATAAGTAATCCTCCACATATAATATAACCCAAATATTTTTCAAAGTAAAGAAAAAACTAGAAGATATTATTTAAGTTCTATCTGTCTAGCATCTATTTCAAATCCTCCTACAAAAGTACTACCTTGTTCGTAATCTTGATTTCGATAGTTTTCTTGAAGCCAGATAAGTACCGTATAACTCTTTGTTTCCCCACTATCTAAATATACATTATTTTTCATAAGCACTTTCCCCGAATCCGGAATAGAACCAGTAGCTATTTTAGTATTAGAAGAATCATATAAAGCAAAACCTAGAGCATTACTATCAAAATCATTGCTCGTAACGTCGATATATAAGTCCATAATCTGGTCGAGTGTTCCATCACTAGTAACCGAAAAATGTTTTTTATAAACAGAAAAAGTAGTATTTAAATTAGGTTCTTCGATAGGTAAAAGTAAATACGTATTAATTTCCCTTCCATCGATATAATTTATTGATAAAGTACCCGTTCTAATCTGTGTACTATCTTTCTTATCACCCGCTAAAAAAGAATAATAAGTAAAAGTAATTCCCACTAGCATTGTAATCATAGTAAGAATAAGAACTACAAAATAGAAAACATCTCTTTTACTTCTACTTTCATTCATATTATTTATCACCTAGTTTAATAATAGCAAAAAAATAAAAAAAAAGCAACTATAAATTGCTTTTTTAATGTCCCTTAATAGTACCAGTAATATTACCGTTTTCAGCACCGACTACATCGATATTAACTGTTCCCTTAAATACAGCTCCTTGCTCTTCATTATTAGCTTCTTCTGCTTCGTCAAGCCAAATAAACAAACGATATTTTTTAGTTGTTCCAGAACCATCTATTCTTTGTGTTTCCTCTCCGCCAGAACCAAATAATCCAAATTTTTCATAAGTAAATGTACCTGTATATAATTGACTTCCAGTCTTTTCATTTTCAGTTATATCGTACATGACAAACTTAAGATTTTGAAAGCCTTTTTCTTTAGCTGGTTCAGGTCCCTGTGCCAAAGGAGTAGGATCCACTTTAGCGGTAACTTCAACGGCAGCATCACCATTATTTGTCAAAGTAAAATCATAAACTCCACATACTGTACGTTTATTGTCATCTTTACATAGTTGATAAGGCTGCATGTCATCTCCAGATTCTTCATCTAAATATCTTCTTAAAGCTTCACTAGCAACACTCTGTGATGCAGGAATTAAATCTTTAATTTCAATATTCTGACCTTCTTCATATACAATTTGTACTGAAGCAGCATTTACCGTAACAGCATCTTTTCTACTAGTAGCATTTATTGAAAAATATGCAAATGATGCACCAATTATAGCTACAATTAAAGTTAAAACTCCAATTATTCCAAAAAATATTCCCTTCTTATCTTCACTATCTCGTTCTTTATTTTCATCTTTATACATAATAAGTTTTCCTCCTATCTATTATTTACATACTAATAATAACAAAAAAAAGATAAAAAAGCAATAACTTTTTATAAAAAAGAAATAGCTTTTACACTATTTCAAAAATTCTTTAAATTCTTCTTTATGGAGTAGTCCGATATTTCTTCTTTCCTCTTTCCCTTTTTCAAACAAAATAACCGTCGGTATTGTCATAACACCATATCTTTTAGCAATATCAGGGTAATTATCGACATTTACCTTTATAAAATTATAGTCATAATCCTTTGAAACCTCTTCAAAAGTTGGACCAAACATTTTACAAGGACCACACCAATCAGCATAAAAATCCACTACTGCTTTTTCTTTTATTAAAGAATCAAAATCTTTTTCATAATGAATTAAACTCATCATCAATCTCCTCTATTCTACTATTTTTTTATTATTAATATGTACCTTATTTTTATCGACTAGCTTTCTAGCGGAATCTTTTGTAATAACCTCTTTTTCTATCAATAATTGTAATACTTCTTCATTTAACTGCTCGTCAGTCTTATTATCTTTTTCTGTAATAATTTTATATACTTCTCCATATGTTCCAGTCATTTCTTCAGAAATCGAAGATAGTATTAAAGTATTATCTAACATAAAGTTAGCTACTTTCGATTCCCTCAAATAAGGAATTTTAAATATTGGTAAACTAGCTACCACCAAGATAAGAAAAATATAGACATACATTTCGATTGCCCCGACAACAATACCAAGTATTTTCGAAGGAATGCTAAGTATTACAGTAGCTTTAAGTAATTTTTCGATAAGTCCTGTAACCATGAGAACAACTTTTAAAATAAATAAAAGTGCTATAAATACAATTACAAAAGCTAAAACTTCATATAGTAAAATATTTATTACATCGACGCCCTTAATAAAACCTCCAAAATTAAAAAATGGTAAATTTTCGTACATAAAAACCGAAAGATAATTTTTTAAATAAAATGATAAAATAACTATTACGAACATTCCTAAAAAATCTGCCGTCTTTTTTATTACACCAGCTTTAAATCCCGCTATTGCACCAAGTACTAAAAAGATAATTATTATAATGTCTACTACATTCATATTCTTTTCCTCCTATAATAATTATATACTATTTTCTATAAAAAATAAAGAAAAACAGATGCAAATTTATGCATCTGGATTTACGACTTTAAATATAAAGGTATCATCATCGTCATCAAACATATTTTCGTCGTAGCGGATTTCAAATTCTTTCCAATCAGTACTTACTTCGAATGCTACGTAACCAGTTGTTTTCATACCGGGAGCCAAAGTTGCCGATAAACTTTTTGTTCCATCTACATCGTTAAGTAAGATTACTGGATTAGTTTCATAATTATCGACATATCCATCGAAGTCCAAATATGAAATAGATTCACTCTCATCATCTTTATTTTGCACATCGAAGAAAAATACTAAATATTCATTTCCATCAGCTGGTGTGTTAACAAAATAGCCACTACCTATCGAAGAATACATGAGAGTGTCATTTAGAGTAATTCTAATATCATCATTCTGTAAAGTATCATTTATTGTTCCCTCTAAAGTACGACCTTCCGAAAAAATACTTCCATTATTGATATGATTAGGCTCGACATCTTTAATAATATTATACCCAACCACACCTAAAATAATAATAATTATAAGTGGTATAAGTATTACACATCCTACGACGATTAAAACTATCGCCCAAGTTGGAAGACCTTTCTTCTTCGAACTATTTTTATTAGTAGTATTGCTTGCTTCATTTAACATTTTTCCGCATTTCACACACATCGCGGCATTGTCTGGTAATTCATTACCACAGTTAGGACAAAATCTTGCCATCATTTTCACTCCTCTCTACCATAAGTATATAATATTTTGTCGAAAAAAGAAAGTATTATTTCAAAAAAAGAGAAGTTAAATATTTTCTTCTCTTATTTGTTCTATAATATTTTGTCTCTTTATCTTTGAAGATGAATACATCATTGTAAGTAAAACTATTACAAATACTCCAAGTATCGAAAATATAATACTATTCCATGGAATTAAAATATTACTTATATTCATCATTCCCGAAGCTGATTTATGAATAAGAAGTATTACACCAAAACTTACCGGAAGAGCCAAAATAAGCGACTTGATACCAAAGAATAAACTCTCAAAAAATAGCATCTTATTAAATCCTCTTTTCGTAAGGCCAATACTTCGAAGTACTGCAAATTCTCTTCTTCTTAGAGTAATACTAGTCGATATCGTATTAAATACCGAAGTTACCCCAATTAAAGTGACAAGCGTAATAAATCCGTACATGAGTATTTCAATCGCCATTGTAATATTATTTTCCATCTTCATATTCTCTGTCATATTAAAATAATTTACATTACCCTTTTCGAGTTTTTCCCCTATTTTATCTAAATTACTATAATTATCACTGACAATATTAATAGTCGTAAAATAAATTTCATCTTCTATAATAGTATCGTACATTCTCTTATTCATAATAAGTTTATAGCCTTCATTATGTAATACCTCGTCCATTAGTTTATATGGCTTATCAGTAACAAAAATGTTGTTGACTTTCTTATTACAATAAATATTATCTTCATCATCATAATCACATATTGAAAGAACTATCTTTTCGTCATCTAGAACATTAATATCGTAGTTAGTCCTCTTTCCATCCATATAAGAAACCCCTTTAAATTTATTTAAAATAATCACTTTATCATCAGTTAATCCAATATCACTCTTATACTTTTCGTAGTCCTCATTCTCTAGGACGATAACTTCTATATAATCATAATCATCATTACTATTATATTGACTTTTCATATATTCCAAATACTCTTTTGTATATTTCTGCTCTTTCTTAATCGGAATAGAAGTGTAACCATATCTTACATAATCTTTAGTATCACTACTACTAAGTAACTCATTAATATTTTTATTTAACTCGCTGTCATTTTCATAATTTCCCATTATCGTAACATTAATATCGTAACTATAAGTACCCATCATATTATCTGTCGTACTGATAACATATTTCATATAAGCTGAAAATGATATAAATAGAACAATACTAATAAATAAACTGATTGTCGTAATTCTATATTTCTTCTTATTTCTCTTAATATTCTTAAGAGCTATCTCCCCTTCGACTCCAAATAATTTTCTTACATATTTTCTTGTTTTAATTTTCTTTTTATTTATTTTAATATCATCATTTTGCCTAATAGCCTCAATTGGTGGTACTCTGCTAGCTCTAATTGCCGGAATAATTGCCGATATTAAAATTGTTATCATCATAAATATTACCGGTATTACTATAAAAATCATTCTCGTCGTCAGTACGAGTTCATACTGTAAAGCACCCTTAAGTAATTTATTTAATATCACAACAACGACGCCAATTCCCATATAAGCTCCAAGAATTCCAAGTGCTATTCCTATTATTCCTGTAATTACTGCTTCGAATAGTACCATGTAAGAAATATTCTTTTTCGTCGTTCCAATACTTGCTAATAATCCAAATTGTCTCTTTCTTTCCATTACCGATATCGCAAAAGAATTATAAATAACAATTATACATCCTACCGATACTAACGATAACATAATCATAAGTAAGCCCATCATTGACTGCATTATATTACCATAAATACTCTCCCCATATAGAGCAAGGAGCGAAGAATTATAATTAATTAAATCTTCATCATATGATATTTTTTGAGCTAAATCTTTAGCCTTCTTTATAATCTTTTTCTCTTTATCGAAAGTAATAAATAATTTTACATTATCATCATTATTATTATCATTATTAATTGTAAATACAGAATAACCGGAAGCACTGTAGTCCTCATATCTACTTCTCTTTACAATACCAACTATCTTATATTCCAATGAGCCTTCGATTGTCAAATTCTCTCCTTCGAGATAGGAACTATTTGTCTTTACTTCCTCTCCCATATACATTCTTTTTCCATATTCCAAAGTAATAGTGTCTCCCACTTTAAAATTAACACCACCATTACTTGAAATATGTTCCGATATCACAATTTCTCTATCATTTTTAGGAAAAGAGCCCTCTATTAACTCTAACTCATCAAAATACTTCTCATTTACCGCACTGATATATAGGTAAGGCTTATACTCATTTTCCGAATTAATTTTACTAAAGCCAATTTTTCTCTCGTAAAAATAGTTGATTCCTTTTTCCTTTTTAACTATATTTAATTGTTCTTTTGAAACATCATTTAATTCAATATGATAAGAACCTGTTTCACTTTTAACTTCTCTAATCATATAATCCTGAAAAGTTGAAAATAAAAGTCCTATTCCTACCATTAGCGAAGTCGATAAAATAATTCCGATAATAGTGACAATCGTCCTCTTTTTATTTAACTTTAAATTCCTAATAGAAAGACTATTTAAAATTCTCATATTATCCCTTCACAATCTTTCCATCTTCGAGATAAATAATTCTCTTTGCCATTTTAGCTAGTTCCATATCGTGTGTAATCATAATAATTGTCTGATGATATTTCTCGTTAGATAATTTAAGTAATTCGATAATTTCCATACTTGCTTTTGAATCCAAATTTCCCGTTGGCTCATCCGCTAAAATAATATCTGGCCTTGTCATTAATGCTCTTCCAATTGCCACTCTCTGCTGTTGACCTCCCGATAACTCATTAGGTAAGTGATTTATTCTTCTTTCTAACCCCAAAGTATGTATTAATTCATCTAAGTAATCATTATCTACTTTTTTACCATCTAACAGTAGGGGTAAAGTCATATTCTCTTTAACATTAAGTATCGGTATTAAGTTATAAAATTGATATATGAGTGAAGCTTTTCTTCTCCTAAAAATAGCCAGTTTATCTTCACTCTGCTTAAATACGTCTATTCCTCCGACTATGACCTTTCCCGAACTAGGTTTATCTACTGCTCCGAGAATATGAAGAAGTGTCGATTTACCACTTCCCGAAGAACCAACTATCGCTACAAAATCCCCTTCCTCAATATCGAAAGAAACATCGTCGAGCGCCTTGACAAGCGTAGCTCCCTTACCGTATGTTTTCGATAAATTCTTAACTTCTACTATCTTCATTTTCTTATCCTCTCTATAATCTCATCAATACTCATACCCATTTTCATAAGTTCTTGAATTTTATCTTTAATAATTTCTATCTCCCTATCAATTTTTATCTTTGTCGTATGCTTTGTATCATCAGAAATAAAAGTTCCCTTCGTACTAATTGTCTGAATAACTTTCTTATTTTCCAGTATGTCGTAAGCTTTCTTTACTGTGTTAGGATTTACTCCCAAACTAGACGCCATCTCTCTAATTGATGGTATCTGTTCCTTTTCTTTTAAAATACCTACCGCTACATACTTTTCAATATTATTGACAATTTGTTCGTATATTGGTGTCCTACTTTGATAATCTAAACTAATTAATGGACTCAAGATACATCACCATCTATATCTTCTTGTATATCTGTTTCTTCTAATTTTCTTATTTCTGATATAATACTATTTAATTCCGATACCCTATTTGTTACAAATATATATTTATTTCCATTTCCCGTATTTATATCGTAGAAACTAAAATCTAAATACGCATAATCTTCATTAACATTTACTTTCTCTTCTAAATTATCGATAATAAAATTATATATTCTATTATCTCTATCTTCAATATAATCACTTTCTATCTGGTTTGAATAACCTATTAAATAGCTTCCCGCCGAATATTTAGATATTTTCTTAATTTCTTTGACTTTTTGATTATAAATATCGATTATTTCTTCCATTATTTCTTTATCGAATGAAACATCAATCATCACATTATTTAAAACAAAATCATCATAAGTATATACTTTAAGATTAAATATCGAATTATCAGAACCATTTATTATTTTTTTATCTTTAATTTTATTTATAATCACATCATATAGTTCATCATTTTTATTTATACAAATTGTATCATTATCTAGTGTAAAACCAAATACTCTACTACTATTCAAAGCTTTTGAAGATTTAATATAAGTATCATCTTTACTTAACATATTCATAATATTATCTAATCTCTTATCGTCGACATTAATCTGAAACTTATAACTACCCTTTTTCGTATCAATTCTAAAGCTTATAAATTCTGAAGGATTACTTTCTTTCACATTTTCGATATTAATACCCATTACATAATTAATAATTCTCTTGTCATAAGTATAGCCTTTACTAATAAAATTCTCATACCCATCCATAATTGTCATCTTATCAATATCTTTAACATTTAACGATTCCACTTTATTATTTATTGAAATTTCTCCCACAAAAGTAATAATTATTCCGACAATAATAACTGACGCAAGTGATTTAAAGATATTAATAATTTTCTTTCTCGTAATAAGGTCGTATATTATAATATAAGTAAAAATAAGGACAAACATAAATATTACGGTAAATAAATCTTCTATAGTAATAGATAATTCTCTAAGTAAAACATAATAGATACAAATAAAAGGAACAAGTGTCAAAGATCTTATAAATATATGCATTCTCTCACTTTTAAAAGATGTTTCAACTACTTCAAACTTCTTTCTTTCAAATAAAAGAAGACCTATAAATACATATATTATACTTATAAAGAAAGTTTTAAGAAGTATCTTCGAAATATTAGAGTCTTCCATTATAAATATTGCCGAAGAAATAAAACTATAAGGAAGAGTATAATTATTTTCATATATTCTCGTATACCCTGATCCTGGGTATTCTCCCTTTTTGACACTATCTAGACAGTATTTATCGCCAAAGCAGTCATAATTTAAAGGTTTACACCCCTCTTCTTCACAAACTGTCTTTACGATACTGTCGTTTCCTAGTTCAAATGCCATTGTATTAATAAAAGTATGTATAAAAGGTATCAAAAATAGTACAAGTAAAGTTACCGCTACTGTCGTAATCTTATTTGCAGATATCGAAACCGCTATATTAGTACATACAAAGACAAAAGTATACCCTATCGACCAGACAAGTGCCATTTCAAATAGCATACCATAGTTAATCATAACATTACTGAGTAGTATACTAGCTATCAATTCCAAAACTAAGTTGACAATATTCATAATGCCAATTACTGCTATTCCGCCCAATGTGTTCGATAAAAATATTTGCTTCTTTGTAACCGGAAAAGACATGACAAAATCCGAAGATCTCCTCTTATATACAAAGCTAAATAATGCTATCGAAAGTATTACTGGAATAACATACATTCCAAATAAGGAAAGCATTGACACGTCGTAAATAGATGGTACAAAAATATTTCTATTTACTGCTTTCATTAAATAAATAATCACATTGATAACAGGTATTAAAAATATACATAGAAAAATTATTGCTTTAGATTTCTTCATATTTTCTTTTAAATACTTAAAATTAAATAAATTTGTTAAATTCATATCCTAAAGCCTCCATTTCATATATAAATACTTCTTCTAAAGTAAGATTTAAATAATCTAAAATTACTGGTTTCATCTTCTCTAATTTCTTTTTACTACTTCCATCTTCATCTTTAACAATTATCGTTGCCACACTACCTTGCTTCTTAAAGCTTAAAATGTCTATGTCTTTAAAATCATCACGGTCAAAATCATTTTTTAAAGATATTTGTACTTTATACATATTCGTTTTAATCGTATCAATTTCACTTTCAAATAAAATACCACCTTGATATAATAATCCAAGATTATCACAAATATCTTCAAGCTCTCTTAAATTATGACTAGTCATAACGACCGTCGTCTTCTTTTTATTCATTTGCTTGATAATTATCTTTTTCATTGTATTACGAATTACCGGATCCAATCCATCGAAAGTCTCATCGAAGAACATATAGTCAGCATTCGTCGATATAGCACAAATCAGAGCACACTGCCTTTTCATACCCTTTGAAAAGTTATTTATCTTTCTATGTAAATCCAAATTCAAAAGCCCCGCTAGCTCTTTAAAATAATTCATATCAAACTTTTCATATAGCGATTGATAATACTTTCCCATATCCATAAGTGTATAGCCTGGGTAGAAATATAAATCATCTGGTACGAAGACCATTTTCTGTTTTAACTTGCTATTTTCATTTACTATTTCGTCGTCGACTGTAATATTACCGCTATCAGCTTCAAATATTCCCATAATAATTCTAAGAAGTGTACTTTTTCCTGCTCCGTTAGCGCCAACTAACCCATAGATAGAATTATCGCGAATGTTAAATGTTAAGTCTTTTAGCACATAATCTTTATCGAACTTTTTTGATAATTTATCAATTTTTATCATATCTTTCTCCTTCCATCTAATTATATTATTGTACTATTTGCACTAGTACAATTAAATCATACTATACCTTTTCCTATTTGTCAACATTTTTTTATATATTGACATTAAATCATCATTTCATTATAATAATTACCTGTATAGGAGAAAGATTATGGAAAAAGACATTCAAAAATTATTAGATGAAATCGAACAAATGGAAAAAATGAAGTCTTCCTTAATAGCGGAAGAAAACAAACACTACGAACTTTATAAAGAAACAAAAGCCAAGATAGAAATATTAGAAAACAAATTAGAACAAGCCAAAAGTCTTACTATTCCCGTAAGATTAGGTGATTTATTAGAAGAACTTACAAAACTTACGGGAAGACCTCTTAATGAAATAAATGTCCAATTATTTTTTGACTCATGGAGCACTAATAAAGATAACTTCGAAATTCAAAAAGAAATAATACCAGTAATTGGCAATGGTATTTACTTTACGATATCTGATAATTATGGAGAATTTTCATATGAAGGCATAACAGTACCACATACTAAAGAAGAAATATTAGAATTATTCGGTCATACCAGCGGTCAAATCAAAAAAATATGTGGTTATTATCTAATTCCTATCGACATCGATGTTGAAAATATCACTTTAAAATTATCACCTTCCCTTTTGCAAAAAGATAGAAATGTAACTTGGTATCCCGAAGATACTTTTAGGGAAGCAGTGATAAATTGTTCCGAAAGAAAGCAAGGTATTTCTAAAATTAGAAAACTAGATAATAAAGATTAAAATATAAAAAATGCCATTTTCAGGCATTTTTTTGTTGTTTATCTTCACTTTTAACATTCAAAACACTATAATTAGTAAAGTCTATATCTCTTATCATTTTTTTATAATCATCATAATTTAAACTATTTAAAAATTCTATCGTATCGTCATAAGGATAATTAAAATCCGTATAGTTCTGCATAATTGCCGACACATAACTACTTAAGTTATCTTTTCTCACTGTTACTCTTAAAATTATTGCTTTTTTACACAGTTCAAAATCTTCTTTTTCCTCATCTCCAAATTCACTAATAACTTTAAAGACATTATCTAAAAATTCTTTTTTATTGTCCGTATATGCCGATATTTCGATAATTTCATATCCTCCAAATATATAATTTTCTGAAGTTATATCTCCATTAATTATATTTTTATTTCTAAGTCTTTCGTTAATTTTTGAAAATCTCGAAAAATTATTTTCACAAAAGATTCCCAAATACCAGTCGAGTTTATATTTATCAAAATCACTCAATTTACTGACATCTATCTTATAAGTAATCAAAACTTCATTAAGTGAATTTCCTTTCATAGATCCACTTTTCCTAACCACATTTTTATTACTTAACTTCATATTATTTCTTTCATTATTTTTAAACTCTAATTTACTATAAATATCTTTAATAAGTTTAAGTATTTTTTCTTCATCAAAGTTACCCGCAACTACGAGAAACTGATTTTTAGGAACATAATATTTTTCATACAATTCTTTTAAATATTTATATTTTATTTTTTTCAAACTTTTACATGTTCCCAAAACATCACAATAATTGTCAAATAATAAATGAAGCTTTTTAGAAGATAAATTTCTTCTAAAATCATTTTTTGCATCTCTAATTTCACTGTATATCGAATATTTTGTCTTCTCTAATCCCTTTTGACTAAAGTCGACATTGTAAATACCCTCTAAAAATATCTTTATACATTTCTCTAAATTAATCACCGTATCAAAATAATATGATGTTCTCTCCGAATTAGTTAAGGCATTAGCTCCAAAAGCTTTATTTCTCTCTAAATTATCTAAAAGATTTCCCTCTTTTGTATTTTCACAGACATAGTGTTCCAATAAATGTGCCGTTCCGTCGATAATTTTACAAGTAGTCCCTTTTGATGAAATAAATTCCCTATCGAATCCTCCCAAAAAAGTAACTAGTTCAATATGTGAAGTAACCTTTGTCTCATCAGTATATATAAGAAGAGTAAGTCCATTATCTAAAGTTAAAAATTTACTGTCATTCATCTTCTTCACCTACTCCAATATATTTTGATACCAGTATCAATTTTTTATCAATAAAATTCTTGACCTCTAAAGCTGTTATATCTTTAATATAATCATAATAACTTTTCTCTTTATATTCAATATATTTATCGATCATTTCCATTAGAGTATCCCAAATATCTTCCTTTAAAATTTCATCATTTAAAAAAGCTCGTTCTTTAATTAAAGGAAGTTTTTCCGAAATAAACTTGATATCGCTAATTTTTTCCATAACCTCTAAAAATAATTTTTCAGTAACTTCAATATTCTTTTTAGAAGTAAAAGCCCATAATGTCAAACTACCAAATGTCAAGTAACTATATGCTCCACATCGATATACCAAATCATTATCTTTTCTCAAAGTATCAAATAGTATTTCTGAAGAACTTGAACTAATTAAACATTTAACTGTTCTAAGTAAAACCATATCATAAATACCCTTGATGTCTTTAATCTTATAATTATAAAATACTCCCGACGATTTATATTGACACTCTTCTATAACTTTCTCTATTTTACTAGGAATATTTTTAGCATAATTAAAATATTTTTCTTCAAAAGATACCATACCTTTTCTACCATCTAGTAAAATATCATCTATTTCTTTTCTCGCTTTATTTTCATCGACATCACCACATAAAAATATTAGCGGATTACCACTTATTATCTTCTTATATAAATCATATATATCTTTCGAAGTAATTTTATCTAAACCAGATGGATTATCTAAAACTTCATTACTGAGGTATCCCCTTTCATCTAGTAACTTATCATTCTTATATTCATAGTACCAAAGAACATCTTTAAAATTTCTAACCACTTTATTTTTAATAATCTTCTTTATATCTTCAATATCTCTCTTTGGAAAACAGCCATCCTCTAAATAAGGATTATAAATTATATCTTTAATAAATTTCAAATTATCTGCAAGAACATCCTTACCCAAACTATTATAAGATGGAAAACAAATCGCAATCTCTAAAAAGTAACTATCTCCAACTGAAGTAACTTTACCATGATATGAATGGCAATAATTATTAATATTTACTTTTCTTATTTTCTTATCCGTATCATAGTTCATACTCTTATCAAAAGCCATTTTCTCTAAAATACTAAGTTTAAAATCATCTACTTCCTCAATTGGAAAGATAATATACAAAATACATCTTTTAAAATTTTTATTGACAAAAATAACCGAATCATTATTTTTATTAAACCTTTTCATACTACCACTCATCCTTAAATAGTATTATATTTAAATATCTATGCTTTGTCAAACAATAAAATTACCTCTAAATCTTATCAATATTATTTGTATCATTAATATACTTTTCATTTACAAGTAAATCTTTCTTTAACTGAATAAGTCTAGTCTTATCTTTCAAATTAACAATAGTATCTCTAATTCTAAAAAAACCATTTATTGTCTTAATAATACAATACTTACTATACTTTTCTTTCTTTATATAAATAATACTACTGATAGCAATCTTATAATTAATACCACTTTCCTTAAATTCAAAAAAATTATTCTTCGCCACAATATTTATTGCTAACCTTATCGAAGTCTTTAAATTATCATCAAAATTAGTAAGCTTTGAAATATATGTAAGAACCGATAACCTATCTGAAATAATATTTTCCTTTTGATTATATATCGAAGAAATAATTATTACACTATCCCAATCATTTGCTTCATCTCGTATTTCTCTAGCAATATCGTAACCAGAGCTATCGCCAAGTTCAATATCGAGAACATATATTTTTTTATTATTATCATAGATAATATTTCTTAATTCCTTTGTATATTTCTTAAAACATATTATATTTTCATCTATATTATTAGAACTAAGTTCCTCATTAATATCTTTAACCGTCTTTTTCAACCAATTTTCATCATTTTCAATGACTACTATCATCATACTACTACTACCACCTTACTGCTTACTATAAAATTATAACAGAAAATAAAAATTATTTTACCCTTAATTAACCATTTGACCTCTAATTATCATTATTTGACCTTATAATATCTATTAAGTATCAAATTTAATCATATCGATAAAACATAAAAAGACCACTAATAAGTAGTCTTAACAAAAATTCTCTAACTTAAAAATACCTTTTGCTATTTATAACCCTTTTTCTTATATTCATCATATAACTCTTTAAATCTTGTAAAATGAACTATCTCTCTCTGCCTTAAGAATAGTAATGGTCCGAGAACATCAGGATCATCAGTAAGATTAATCAAGTTCTCATATACTGCTCTTGCCTTTTCTTCCGCTGCCATATCTTCAGATAAATTAGCTACTGGATCTCCTACTGAAGAAAAGTAACTAACTGTAAATGGTGTCCCATTTGGATCAGTAGGATATATGTCTTTTCCATGTTCTGCATAATGTCCTGCTAAACCAGCTTGCTTTATCTCTTCGACCGTAGCATCTTTCATGAGCTGATAAAGTATTGTCGAGATAATTTCGACATGAGCTAATTCTTCAGTTCCAATATCTGTAAGTAGCGCTTTCCCCTTATCGTCAGGCATTGTAAATCTTTGATTTAAGTATCTTAAAGCCGCTGCAAGTTCACTATTAGCGCCCCCATATTGTGATAACATATATTTTGCAAGTTTTAAATCTTTCTTTTTAATATTAACTGGATATTCCAGTGTTTTAACATATTTCCACATTATTTTTGTACCTCCCAAGGCCATGGTCCATTAACCCAAGTCCATCCTTTAGATGATAGTTCACCATCTATCGTAAGTGGTCCGTATTTACTTTCAAAAATTTTACATAATTCTTTTTCTTGTTTTGCATAATTATTAAATAGACTGAGTGCATTTGTATCTCCTGGATGCGTATCTAAATACAAATCTAAATCAATCATTGCAAACTTAAGTTCTTGAAGCTGCATTAGCATATCTTCTCTCTCACTGTCAGCTTTAAGTTCTCTAGGTTTATAATTACGATAAGGATCATACAAATTAGCAAACATATTACCTCTCTTAAAACCTTCATAAGGTTCTAAGATATCGTTACTTCCGCTACTAGGCTGCATAAAAGTATTAGTAAAAGCATTTTGATAGTTTAAATCCCCTATCATACTGTTTGGATTAGTCATATAATTCATATCACTATATCCATTCATATAATTGTAATAATCATTATAATTATTCATCATTTCCCTCCTAACATAGATTATGTTACTAGTACAATAGTGTATAGGTAACTACCTAAAAATAAAAACAAAATAAAAAAAAGACTACTTTTTTAGCAGTCCAACATATAAAATTTATTTTTTCATCTTCTATTAATTCGACTCCGTATAGTTCCCTATATTTATCTGAATTTTTAAGTAACTCACTGTGTACCCCTACACATTCAATTTTACCATCATCAAAAAGCATAATTTTATCTGCCCCTATTACTGTTGATAACCTATGAGCTATAATAAGTATTGTATATTCATTTTTCATATTATCGATAACCATACATTTTATTATCTAAAGCTACATAAATTTCTTTCTATATTTTCTATTAAAAATTTACTAATTACCCACTATAATTTTTTGAACATCCGGATAGCTTTTACCTTTTAAATCAATTAATGCTTTCTTTATAACCAAATTTTTTTCAAGTTTTCCCGAAACGTCATCTATAATTTTCTCGTTTTTACTAATATTCAAAACATTATTCCACCCATCGATAACCTTTCCAAAAGCAGCATATTCACCATCCAAATAAGACGCTTCTCCGAGCATAATGAAGAACTGACTACCAGCACTGTCAAAAGATGCACTACTTCTTGCCATTGAAACAATCTTCTCTTCATGTTTTAAATCATTTTCAAAATTATTACTTGCAAATTCTCCTTTTATAGTATAACCAGGTCCCCCAGAACCAGTTCCAGTAGGATCACCACCCTGTAAAACAAATCCTGGTGCTAAACGATGAATAGTATTATTATCATAAAAGCCACTATTTACCAATGAAATAAAATTATTTACAGTATTAGGAGCCTTATCAGGATAAAGTTCGATAACAATTGAACCATAGTTTTCTACATACATAGAAACAACAGGATTATCAGTATCATATTTTTCGAGTGATACACTATTTCCTGACACATCATAATTAATACCCAGTAAATCTTCTTTAACAACATTATCATCTTTTCCACAACCAGATAAAAATAATAATCCAACTAGTATAGTAAAAATTAACAACTTCTTTTTCATTTTCTACTCCTCTCATAATTAGTACTACTATAGTATATCAAAAGAAACCAAAAAAAGAAAGAAGTATTCATTTTAAACTTCTTTCTTTGCATCAAATTTCTTTCTCATCTCGGTATTTAATATTGCTTTTCTAAGTCTGATATTTTTTGGTGTAATCTCGATAAGCTCATCACTGTTAATGTAACCTAAACAATATTCCAAAGGAAGTGGTCTAGGTCTTTTAAGTACGACAGTATGATCTGAACCAGCCGCTCGCATATTTGTAAGTTGTTTTCCCTTTACGACATTGACCGCCAAATCATTTTCTCTATTACATTCTCCGACGATCATTCCCTCGTATACTTCCGTACCAGGCTCAATAAACATTACTCCCCTATCTTCTAGTGCACCAAGAGAATAGGCAGTCGCCTTACCAGCTTCCGTAGCCACTAATACTCCAAGTTTTCTTTCCGTCGAACTTATGTCTTCAATTGGTAAATATTCTTTAAATGTATGATTAATAATACCATATCCTTTAGTTAATGTCATAAAGTTTGTATTAAATCCAAGTAACCCTCTCGATGGTATCGTATAATTAAGTCTAATAAGATTATTAACATTCGACATATTATCCATCTTACCACCTCTAAGGCCTAAAGCTTCGATAACATTACCGACATATTCATCACTTACTTCGACTTGAACATCTTCGTAAGGCTCACATTTTACTCCATCTATTTCTTTTATGATAACCTCTGGTTTCGATACTTGAAGTTCAAAACCTTCACGTCTTAAATTTTCAATCAATATCGATAGATGAAGTTCTCCTCTTCCTGATACAATCCAGCTTTCATTTCCAGACTCTTCAACTTTTAAACTGACATCCCTCTGTGTTTCTTTAAATAATCTTTCTCCTAATTTTCTTGCACTAACCAAAGTTCCTTCTTTTCCTACAAAAGGACTATTATTTGTCATAAAAGTCATCTTAAGAGTTGGCTCATCTATTCTAAGTATTGGAAGTGCCTCTTCCTTACCGACATCACAGACAGTCTCTCCTACTGATATATCCATAAGTCCCGCTACTGCAACAATGTCCCCTGCACTAGCTTCCTCTATTTCGATTCTCTTAAGTCCTTCAAATCCAAATAATTTTTGAATTCTAAATTGCTTGATACTTCCATCTAATCTCATACAAGATACCATTTCATTAACCCTAATTTTACCACGATGAATTTTACCTATGCCAATTCTTCCAACATATTCATTATAATCCAATAATGCTGGTTGAAACTGTAAGCCAAGATTTTCATCTCCATTAGGTTCTGGTATTTCATCGATAATTAATTTAAAAATATCATCATAGCTTTCCTTTTGAGTACTAATATCAGGATCCATACTAGCAGTACCATTTAAAGCAGATACGTATGCAACTTTAAAATCTAATTGTTCTTCACTAGCACCGAGCTCTATAAACAAGTCAATAACTTCATCTAATACTTTATCAACACGTGCTGTTGGTTTATCGACTTTATTAATTACGACGATAGGTTTTACTCCAGCCTCTAGCGCTTTCTTTAAAACGAATCGCGTCTGTGGCATTGTTCCTTCGTAAGCATCAACTAAAAGCAATACCCCATCGACCATATTCATAATTCTCTCTACTTCTCCACCAAAATCAGCATGGCCTGGTGTATCTAAAATATTAATCTTATAACCATTATAATGAATAGAGGTCGTCTTAGCTAAAATTGTAATACCTCTCTCTCTTTCGATATCATTAGAATCCATTGCTCTATTTTCTACTTGTTCGTTTTCTCTAAAAGTTCCTGATTTTCTAAGTAATTGATCGACAAGAGTCGTTTTACCATGATCGACATGTGCTATTATTGCTATATTTCTTATTTTCATTTGTTATCCCTCTTTTTCCACAAGTCATAATTATATCACAAAATATTATAGTAAGCAAATATTTATTAAAAAAAAACTACAAAATCTAATACCAATTTTGTAGTAAATTTTATTCCTTATTTTTAATATAATCAATAAACATCATATATACTTATATAATTTTGAATAATATGTATAATTATAAATGATAATATTAGTCCAAGTATAAATGATATAATAATCAAATCATCTACTTTTTTTATAAATAGTTTTCTTTCAATAAAATAAATTATACATTTAAGTAATAATTATTTATATTTTTCTAATACGACTCATATTTTTCTTTGCTTTATTTTTAAGTTCTTCCATTCTTTCATTATTCTGCATATATTTTTCCGACAGTAACTTATTCTTATCTTTATGTGATCTGCCACTTTTCTTTTTATGTCTTGCACCCTCTTCTAAAACATCAGCACAAATAAATCTTTTTTTTGTATGGCCTTTACTATCAGTACTTTTAGCTTCTTTATTTGTACCACTTCTGCTAAGCAAATCAACATTTGCCATATCAGGCATTATAACCTCTATTTTTTCTTGATCATCGTCAAAAAATACGGACGCATTATCAGAATTATTTATTAAACCCGCACGCATAGCATCAATATAATCACCAATATCAATTGTATCAACATCAATTTCTTCCGGTAATCTAAGTATGTAACCATCAGTAGTTCTATCAAAATAAAACATTACTGTAATGATATTGTTTAAAGCGTCACAAACCTTTTCAATATCAATTTGAAAATCAGATAATTTTCCATATTTATTAAGTAATCTATAAACAATACCTAATCTCTCTTCAGGACTAGCTTTTAACCATTTAGAACACTCTAAATTACTCCAATCAAAAATTAAATCAGTACCAATTAGTTCTCTAATATTTCGTAATTCAGTTTTATCTAGTCCATAACTTTCATCAAAATAAAATACTTTTTTATTCATAAAAATTCCCCCATGCTTTAGAGTATAGCATAAAAAATAAAAAAAGTAAAATATTTTATTATAAAATTGCCAAAAACTTAGCAAAAATATTACTAGCAAGAAAAAAGAGAGATTTAATTTTTTCTCCCTTTTAAATAACTACTAAGTTTAATATAAGTAATATCTTGTGACATTTCATCCAAAATATCCTCTACCAAAATATATCCATTCATGATATCCTCCTCTATCATAAGAATACCACATAAATATTTTAATTACATTAACTTCGACAAAGGATTTCAATATTCGACATCAACTTTTAGTTATTCTAACATTAATAGTTCTTGTTTTAGCAGAATAGTTAGCCTTAACTTCTTCACCACTAACTTTAACCTCTACTGTATGTTCTCCTTCACCAAGTCCAGATAAATCGACAGTAGCAGTAATTGTCGAAGAATCTATTGAATCCAATACCTCTTTAGTACCTTTAACAATAACAGTCGTTCTCGAAGAATTCTCTCCTATTGCTCCAGCTCTTAAATTAGGTCCCAGATTTATAGCATCAATTTTAATATCATCAATTTCCCTTGTTTCCTCATCACCTACTGTAATCTTGACAGTAATCGTCTTTTCAGATACTTCTCTAATTCCCTCAGGTTTAGGTACTACGACAGTATAAGTTTTATTTTCTGATAATCCCGATACATCTACTTCAATAGGTATATAAGAATCACTATACTTATTAACAGCTTCTTGATCGCCATAAATTGTAACTGTATTTACTGATGTAGTAATAGAACCTATCGCTTTCCCAAAAGCAATACTATCAGCATTTACTGGAATTACTTTAATATTAGCTTCAGCACTATAAGATTCAATATTTATTGTAGCGGTTACCTTATCTGGTACCATTTCAGCATTGACAACATTACCATCTTTATCGTAAGCAACTAGTTTAACATCTTTCAAAGTATTGACGCCAGCACTAGGATTAACTATATCTCCAATATCGACAAGTGCCTTAACAGTAGCAACTTCCTGAAGTGTATGTTCTGCACCTTTGACAATAACATCTTCTCTATCAATCGTAACTGATTGAATTGAAAGCTTACTATCTAGTTTATCTTGATTTATAACGTCGATAGAAATAGTCTTTGTTTCCGATACCTTTGGATAAATATATACCGTAATAGATGAAGGATCTAACTTGTAAGTAACAGAATTAATAGGACTTTCATAATTTAGTTGTATATCGTGACTACCCTCTTCCAAACCTGACAAATCAGCAGTAACTTTTCCTGTTGACAATTGTTTTGCCAAATACAAATCGATTGTTCTTCCTATCAATGTAACATCAGCAGTATCAGGAAGTCCTTCGACAACATAAGCCTCTTTATTATATGTAGCTTCTACTATCTGATTTCTAAGTACTTCAGCAGAAGAATTAATTACCGTATCAGCATGTGAATTAACATAGAAGAATAAAAGTACCGCTAGTAATAAAGATATAAATACAAGGGTATTTCTTTTATTTAACCACTTTTCAAATTTACCAGCTTGTTTGTCAAAAAATTCCGACACAAAAATTGCAAATTTAGTAATTGGTGTAATGACATATTTATCAAAAAATCTCGATATGAAATGGCAAAAATTTCTAATTGATTTAAAAATCTTTTTAATCATTTTCATTATCGTCACCTTCTTTATCATCTTCAAATTCATCATCGAGTAAAATTTCTTTCTTAGGCTTTAATTCCTCGACGAGAATCATCCTTGCATCATCTAAAGAAAGATTATAATTAAGATTTCCACCAATAGCAATCGATATCTTACCAGTTTCCTCACTGACAACTATAGCAATAGCATCAGATTCCTCACTTATCCCAATAGCGGCTCTATGTCTCGTTCCCAATTTCTTATTAATTTTACTATTTATACTTATTGGAAAGACAGCTCCCGCAGAAGTAATCTTATTTCCCTGGATTATAGCGCCTCCATCATGAAGAGGATTTCGAGGGAAAAATATTGAAATAAGAAGTTCCGAAGAAATATCGCCATATATTGGCTTACTTCTTTCAATATATTCATTTAAACTAATATCTCTTTCGATAACAATAAGAGCACCAATTCTCGATTTTCTAAGATAATCAACCGCTGACATAACCTCGTAAACTAATTTTTCTCTTTCATCCAAAGTAAGTACTTTATGCCTTCCAAGTAACTGCTTTCGTCCAATATGTTCGAGAATATTTCTAATCTCCGGCTGGAAAATAATAATCAGTGCAAGCGGTCCCCACATAATTACATATTCCAAGAATAACCCTATCGTCGTTAAATTCAAAGCATCACTGAGAAGTTTAATAATAATTATTACTAATACCCCTTTAAATAGCAGTATCATTTTAACATTATTTTTTATATTTTTAAGAATAAAATAAATAATTATCCAAACTAAAGATATATCAATTATCTTTTGTAATATCACTAAAATACTATCTGTTATCACACCATTAACTCCTTTCTACTTAACCAAAAGCATAGCCCCTTGTATACACAAATAACAAAGAAAAGCAATTCCACCAAAAAGAAGAAGCAAACTACTAACATAACCAGAATTACTTTTTGTAATTACAACATCTCTTTTCTTTTCATCAACTTCTCTATTCATATTATTAAAGAAATCACTCTTTGTCATAATTCCATAACATTTATATTCTATTTTATTCTTTTTATTAGCATATAACTCATTTAATTTATTAACATCATAATAAGAAAGAGTAAAACCCAAATTTTGATAAAATTCTTTTCTATCTTCGATCTTTCTAGCGGATATATTTATGTATGCAATATCATAATCTTCAACTAATAATCCCACTTTTTTTAACATAATATGAACTTCTTCTAAAGACACATTCATATTACTTTGAAATAAATAAATTGTATTATCATAAATAGAATAAGTAAAATGATCGGTTAATCTTTTCGCTCTAACTTTGTTAGCTTTTTTATTCATATCTACCTTCCTATCTATAAACATTTTATCACGATAGATATAAAAAAGCAAGAAAAAAAGAGTGGTATCACATCACTCCAAGTTCTAATAATAATATTCATCTTTCAAATAACCAATATATATATTTTGCCCGTTAGTATCATAATCAGAACAAGTAATAAGAACTATTGCCTTTTTATTATCATCAGTATATATGTCTGCCATACCAGTCTTTTCTATAACATAATTATCACTGTATATATACTCATAAACCTTTTCTTTATCATATAATTTAATTACATCTCCAAGTTCCAAACTACTTAGTAATCTAAAATAAGAATTATAACCATTACCATTATGTGAAGCAAGTATAATATGATTAGCATCTTCTTTCATTAACTGAATATTATATTTAACATCATTATAGCTATTATTAATATCTGTAATTCCTCTTTCTAATCCTATTGATGGTATTTCTAAAAGCCACTTATAATCATATCTCTCATCTAATTTTACTTGTTCTATTTTATTACTATCTAAAAATAACGTCACACTTTCTTTATTTCTATAATAATCACTATAATATTTATAAAAGTATCCACCATAGTAAGAAAGTCCCATTAACACAAACAAAATTCCCAAAATGATAGTTTTCTTTTTCCAAAATAACCATATAATAATTATTCCTACAAATATTACTATTCCACTTATAATATTAATTAAACTATTATCAATTCCCGTAATAGGAACATCAATTCTTTCATTATAAATATCTATTATATTTTCATCTTTATCAATAGTAAAATAAATCCTATCATCAAGAATCTTATAGCCCGTACTAGCTTCTATTTCTGAAAGATAATACTCTCCATACGGTATATTATTCAAAATAATTTCTCCATTACTATCAGTGTAACCTTTGTAAATTACCTTATCACTAGAATCTCTTATTTCAATCAAAGTATTAGGAAGTCTATCATAAGTAATACTATCATATTTATTAATAATAAGTTTCCCTTTTTTCAAATAATTATTAATCGTAAAAGATACCTTTACTTTTTCCGTATACTGGTCTTTATAATCTAAATTAACATCATAAATAGTATCTAAAACCTCGTTATTATTACTGGAAGCTACCTCCTTCAAATAATATTTACCAAGAGGAATTTTCTTCAAATTTCCCATTCCTTTATTATCGGTAGTTATCGTTCCTACAATGTCATCAGCTTCATAAATAACTTTTCCATTAACAAATATATCTTCTTTAGCATACAAATTAAACTTTACACCCTCTAGTAATATATTTTTATAAGTATAAGAGTTATTTTCATATACTATTTCTTCTCCATACTTTAAAATATCAACTTCTCCATAAGCCCTTTTGTTATAAAAAGAAATCTCTATTACCGGTCCATACACTGTATCATCTATTATCTCCGAGTCTTCTCCAACAGTAAAAGTAATTCCTTCACTATTATATAAATAGCCATCTAAATAGTCATCAACTTCATATAAAATATATTCTCCGGGAGAAAGAGCTTCTGGAGTAATAAAACTACCATCATCAGAAAGTTCAAATTCTTCGGCCATTTTTTTCTCCGGATAAGAGAGCATAAATGAAACAAACTTCTTATTTTTAACATCAAATATCTTAAATCTTGCCTTACTATTTACTATTACTTCTCCGCTTTCCAAATCTTTTTTAATAACTTTAAGTCTTGCTTCAATTTCACTATTCGAAAGAAGTTTATAAATAGGCCTCTCATCATACTTATCCACTACTACTTTAAAGTCCTCTACTTTATAATAGTCTTTTGTACTATTAACTTGTTTAAAAATATAAGTACCATAAGGTAAAGTAACATAAGCATACCCATCATTATCGGTAACTATACTAGTCACAATTTTACCATCTTTATTATAAATATCAAATTTAATACCAGCCTCACCTACTAGTAATCCAGTCTCATCACTGGCAAAGACTTTAAATAATTCAATTTTTCTTTTTATAACTTCTTCATACACCGTAAGATTAATATGAAAATTATCTTTGTTAACCTCTACTTCATAAATATTTTTATCGAGCAGATAACCTTTGCTAGCTTCTATCTCTTTAACATAATATTTTCCTACCGCTAAATTATCAATCTTATTCTTTTTTCCTATAATAAACGTATCAACTAATTTATCTTCCTCATTATATAATCCATATTTTGCTCCAAAAAGTGTAGCTTCTCCCATCGGAATATCACTATTGTTCTCTTTATCTAATTTCGAAATTGTTACACTACCACTAAGTAAATTTATTTTAATCTTACTAGAAAGAGTATTTATTCCCCCAACTGATAACATCTTTTGTGAAATACCTGACGTATATAATAGAAAACTCTTTGTATTATAATTTTTCTTTTTCAAAACGATCTCTTTTCTATCAAATTCTTTTTTTACAATAAGTCTATTACCATCAATTACAACATTTTCATCAGTACTTTCATACATATCTAAAATATTATTATCATCTGTTATAATTTTTTCTAATCCCTTGATAACTTCTACTTCTTCATCATCAAAAGATGGCTTCACATAATGTAAATTATACAATCTAAGTATTTCTTTTTTCTCTTCTTCAACATCAATACAATTATTAGGTTCCAAATTGATAGTCCATTTAATACTCGAAGAAATAAGTCTATTCCAAATAAGTTCTTGTGTTGCCATATAATATTTATCAGTCTGATGACCCGGATAATCGTAACCATAGTAGCTAATAATTTTAATATAATCCAAATCTTCCCCTGATATATTAATATCATCAAAAGAAGATGAACTATCGTATACCATACTGCTAATTGGTTTTCCTATTTCTAGACAATAAGCCGTATTTCCATTAAAAGAATATCTTCCCGATTCAAGATATCTTTCCCTTCCTAAATTAACATCATAATAATTAGCATAAACATCCTCAAATCTATCACTGACAAGTGTAACCATCTCTCCTTTGACATTCGAACCAAAAAGAACAAAAAACATTATAAAAAATAAAAACTTCTTCACCAAAAACCTCCTTAAAAATTTATTTTTTTCCATCTTTGCAATTGCAGCCAAAGTATAAACTATTAGGTAGTTAATGTCAATAAGTTTTTTTATAATTTATTTTATTATTTTAAATATTCTTATTTAATAAGACTTAATAAGAGAAATTTAGACATTAGTTCGAGCAAACAAAAGAACGACAAAAAGAAAAGAGCATAAACGCTCCTATTTAAACTGACAGCAAGATCCACATTGCTCATTAGTAACAACATTTTCTTCACAGCAACTATATCTTGGCTGATATGTATGTCTATAAACATGATTGTTAACAACTCTAGTATTTATAGGACAAACATGTGGTACAGTATGATATATATTTCTATAAACAACTCTTTCTCTAGGTGTTTCTACGACAGGGCAAGTAACTCCTCCCATCATAGTTCCTCCCATTACATTATAATTTTCATTCATATTCATATTCATGTTTGTATTAGTGTTGTCATTCACATTTTGATTAGTAATATTTATATCAATATCACCATCATACATACCTGGATTAAATCCATCACTATAATTCATAAATTATCCTCCTATCTACATTTATCATATGTTAAATATACATATGTAGATAGTAAAGATGTCTAATTTTTAAATAAAATTAACTATCACCATTATAATTCCAAAGCCCTAGTTTCCCTTTACAAGGAATACCTTTATCATATTTTATAACATTATCTAATTTCCAAGCATAATTTCTAACATGATTACTCATTCCATATACTAAAGGATCACTTTTAATAAGTTCACTATTAAATTTTTCAGTTACTAGTATACAGTCAGTCAAAATAGCTTCTCCTATAATTTCTCCTTCAGCATAATTTAATCCATATTTATCAAATTTTATAGCATATTTTTTTTCTAATGTTTTCCCAGCATGAATTAATATTTTACCACGGTAATTAGTCTTCCAACTTCTAAATTCATATTTTTTATATCCATTAATTATTAAACTAGCCCATGGTTCTTTAATTGTAAGTACTTTCATAAAATACACTCCCTAAAATGGCATTTTAAATTTACCACTTGTCATCATTTTCATCATTTTTTTCATTTCTTCAAATTGTGTCAAAAGTTTGTTAACTTCCATGACAGTTGTTCCTGAACCATCCGCTACTCTCTTTTTACGACTAGCTTTCAAAATACTAGGATCTCGTCTTTCTTCGGCTGTCATAGACAAAATAATTGCTTCCGTTCTTTTCATAATTTTAGGATCAATATTCATATTAGATAGTCCCATTTTCTTAGCACCAGGTAACAATTTCAAAATATTTTCTAGAGGTCCAAGCTTTTTTATTTGTTTAAGTTGTCCTAAAAAATCTTCCAAATCGAAATCTCCTCTTGACATCTTTTTAACAGTGGCTTCAGCTTCTTTTTCATCAATTTCATTTTGTACTTTTTCTACTAATGACAAGACATCTCCCATTCCAAGTATTCTAGACGCCATTCTATCAGGATAAAATGGTGTAAGGCCATCCATTTTTTCAGATACACCAATAAATTTAATTGGTAAATTAGTTAAATGTTTAACAGATAATGCTACACCACCCCTTGTATCACCATCCATTTTAGTAAGAATTACTCCACTTAAATTAATTTTCTCATTAAAACCTGTAATAACGTTTATAGCATCTTGTCCCATCATTGCATCTATTACTAATACTATCTCATCAGGATTAATTTTATTTTGAATATTATTTAATTCTTCCATTAAATTATCATCAATTTGTAATCTTCCAGCCGTATCGATAAGGACATAATCAAAGCCATTATCTTTAGCATATTTTATTGCATTAGAAGATATCTCTACAGGATCCTTCTTACCTTCTGAATATACCTCAATACCAAGTTCTTTTCCTATCTGTATAAGTTGATCTATCGCTGCAGGTCTATATACATCACAAGCAACAAGTAATGGCTTTTTCTTATTATTTTTTCGTAAATAATTAGCAAGTTTTCCTATTGTCGTCGTTTTACCACTACCTTGAAGTCCCACTAACATAAGTGTTGCCGGATTACCATTTATATTAAGTGGACTATTTTCTCCTCCTAATAGCTCGGTAAGTTCATCCTTAACTATTTTTACAAATAATTCCCCAGGTTTTAAACTTTTGTTTACTTCTTCACCCAAAGCTTTTTCTTTGACATTATTTGTAAATTCTTTTACAACTTTATAGTTAACATCAGCCTCTAGTAATGAGAGTCTAATTTCTCTCATCATTTCACTTATATTATCTTCTGTTATTTTTCCATATCCTTTTATTTTATGTACGACATTTTGTAATCTATCACTTAAGTTTTCAAACATAATATAATCACCTAATACTTATTATACATGATTTTTTTATATTTTTTAATAAAATAGGTTGCTTTTTTTTATTTTTTTTAATATAATATGAATATATCAAACGCAGATGTGGTTCAACGATTAGAATTCGGCCTTGCCAAGGCTGAGACGGGGGTTTGACTCCCCTCATCTGCTCCATTGAGGTTTAAACTCGCACACTAGCGAGTTTTTATATTTATATAACAAGTTCATAGTGTTTGATATTATGGGCTTTTTTCATTATGTAAAGGAGGTATTAGTTATTTTATGAAAACGACCATAGAAACTTTATCTTTTCCTTGTGAGATTATGAATAAACTAAGAATGAAAGTTAGTACTACTAATCTTAATATTGAGTATTTAGATGGACATATTATTAAATTTGATAAAACTAATTTAAGTTTGGAAGAACCATTTAAAATTATTGTTAAAAATTCTAAATATTCTTTAGTAGCACTACTTTATAGTAATAACGATAAAATTTATTTACCCAGAGAAAATGCTATTATATCTTTTACTAAATTTGTTAATATTTTAAATTATATAAACAAATTGTAGTCATTTTTTAGCCAAAATTTAGCCAATCAAGTATATAGACTTTATAATTTTTATCGAGTATTATGGTATTGTAGGTTTTTAGTTTAACATAAGCACAAGGGAAATTCTCTTGTGCTTTTTGTATCTAAGAAAAGAAAGGAGTTGATAAATACGAATAACGAAGAAATAAAAGCAGCTTTATATCCTAGAGTAAGTACAGAAGATCAATCAAGATTTGGATATAGTTTAGATGAGCAAGAAGATAGATTAAAAAAATTATGTGAATTTAAAGGTTATAAAATATACAAGATATATCGTGAAGAAGGAGTTTCTGCTAAAAATATGGATAGACCTAAATTTAAAGAAATGATTGATGATATGAAAGAAGGAAAAATTAATAAAATAATTGTTTATAAATTAGATAGACTTACTCGTTCTATTAAAGATTTAGAAAATATTTGTAGTATGCTTGAAGAATATAATTGTAGTTTAGAAAGTGTTGCTGAAGAAATAAATACTGATACTGCTAATGGTAAATTTTTTATTAGAATGCTGACAATTCTAGCTCAACTTGAAATTGAAAGAACTAGTGAAAGAACAAAGTTTGGTCTAATTGGTGCTGCTAAAAAAGGTCATTTAAGTGGACTTCCACCCTTAGGGTATAAAAAAGTAAATAAAGAACTTGTTATAGATGAATTACAAGCAGATGTTGTAAGGAGAATATTTGAAATGTACTTAAATGGTATGGCTGTTAATTCTATTTGTAAAAAATTTAATGAAGAAAATGTTTTAAACCGTAAATGGCCTACCACTACTGTAGATAAAATATTATCTAATCAACTTTATATTGGTAATATGGAATATGGGAAAAGAACAAAAGAAGAAAATCAAGTTTTTGAAGATGTTGTTCCAGCAATTATTGATAAAACTAGTTTTGAGTTAGTACAAAAAAGAAAAGAGAAAAATCTTAAAAATTATCATCGAAAATTGATTTATATTTTTATGCAAAAGTTAAGGTGTCCTCATTGTCATAAAATAATGGGTGGATCATCTAGTACAAGTAAGAATAAAACTAAACACTTATATTATTTATGCTCTAATTGTAAAATGCGAATTAATGAAACTAAAATTGAAAAATCTTTAATGAAGTTTTTAAATGATATGTTAGATTTTTTCTTAATTATCGATTATTCTTTTAAACCCACTTTAAATTTAGATTATGAAAATAAATTAAAACAATACAAAAAATTAAAAAAGGAATTAGAAGAAAAAATTAATCGTATAAAAAAATCATTTATTAATGGTTTAATTGAAACTTCTACTCTTCAAAAAGAATTAAATGAAATTGAAGAAAATCTAACCACAACTAAAAATAAAATTAAAGAGTTAGAAGATTTAAAAGAGTCTATGGAATATAAACAAGATATTAGAACTATTT